>DASTNU010000034.1:0-7885 GCA_035720605.1 Longimicrobium sp.
GAGCAGGTAGCCGTCCTCCACCGTGTTGCGGTCCGGAAAGCGTCCCTGCCACCAGTTGGCGACCGGCTTTCCCCCGGGACGCAGCACGTCGCCCCAGGCGTACTCCCGCCCCGCGGCGCCGCCGCGGGCGGCGAACTCCCACTCGGCCTCGGTGGGGAGCCGCTTGCCCGCCCAGCGCGCGTACGCCTGCGCGTCCCGCCACGAGACCTGCGTCACCGGCTCGTCGGGGAGCGCCGCGGGGGCGCCGGGCCCCTCCGGGCGGCGCCAGTCGGCGCCCTGCACCCGCACCCACTCCCCGCCGCGGACGTCGAACACCCCCGACCACCCCCACTGCTCCGCGTCGGTCACGTACCGCGTCGCTGCCACGAAGCGCGCGAACTGCGCCGTGGTCACCTCGCGGGCGTCGAGCAGGAAGGGACGCACCGTCACCCGGTGCAGCGGGCGCTCGTCCGGCGGTCCGCCGCGGCTCCCCATGCGAAAGGTGCCGCCGGGGATGAGCACCATCCCCGCGGGGACGGCGGCGGACGAGCCGGCCTCGGCCCTGTCGCACCCGGCCGCGGCAGAGGCGAGCAGGACCACCGCCGCGCCCGCGACCGCGATGCCGCGGAGCCTCATTGCGGCATCCAGCCGCGCAGCGAGGCCTTCACCCCCGCCAGCGCGGGGTCGCCTGCCAGGTTGTGCCACTCGTTGGGGTCGGTGGCGTGGTCGTACAGCTCCTCGCTGCCGTCGGCGTAGCGGATGTAGCGCCAGCGCTCGCTGCGGACGGCGTGGTTTCCCGCCCGGAAGGTGGTCACCGCCGGCTGGTCCCACGGCGCCTGCGGGTTCGCCAGCAGCGGGCGGATGCTGTGCCCCTCGATGGCCTGGGGCACCTGGAGCGGGATCCCGGCCAGCTCCGCCAGCGTGGGATAGAGGGCCATGAAGTCCACCGTCCGCGGCGACCGCCCGCCCGCGGGGGTGAGCCCCGGGACCACGAAGACCAGCGGCGCGCGGGTGGACTCTTCCCACAGGGTGGACTTGAGCCAGTGGCTCTTCTCTCCCAGGTGCACGCCGTGGTCGCCCAGGAACACCACGATGGTGTTGCCGCGGTGGGGGCTGGCCTCAAGCGCGTCCAGCAGCCTGCCGAGCTGCGCGTCCATGAACGAGATGCTGGCCAGGTGCGCACGCACCCCCTCTTCCCACGACCGCCCCGCGATCACCGCCGCGTGTCCCTGGGGGCCGGCAGGGCCGGCCATCGCCACCCCGGCGGGGGGAACGTCGTCCAGGTCGTTCGCCAGGACCTCCGGCAGCCGGATCCCCGCCAGCGGGTGCAGGTCGAACCAGCGCCGCGGCGCGTGCCAGGGATAGTGGGGACGGTACAGCCCCACGGCCAGGAAGAACGGCCGGTCGTGCGGCCGGGCCAGGAACGCGCTCGCCTCGTTGACGCCCCGGTGGTCGCTCATCGCCTCGTCCCCGACGTCCACCACCCCCCAGCGCGGCAGCTGCCCGGGTCCTACCAGGGGGGGGACGGGCTCCGGCCAGGCGGGGCGGACGTACCGCTCCCACCGCGCGGAGTCCTCGGACGCGGCCTCGGCCTGGTGGAAGACCTTGCCGATTCCCACGGTGTGGTAGCCGTAGCGGCGAAAGAGCTCCGGAAGGGTGACCACCCCCGGCAGCCGGGCGGTGAGGGTCTGCCCGTTGACGTAGATCCCCGAGGTGGAGGGGCGCACGCCGGTCAGCAGCGCGGAGCGCGAGGGATTGCAGAGCGGCGCGGGCGCGTACGCCCGCTCGAAAGCGACCCCCATGCGCGCCAGCCGGTCCAGGTTGGGCGTGAGCGCGCCGGGATGCCCGTTCAGGTACCCCACCCAGTCGCCCAGGTCGTCGGCGATGATGAAGAGGACGTTGGGGCGCGGGGCCGCGCGAGGGGTGGCCGTGGCCGTGAAGGTGAGCGGCGCGGCGCCGGGCAGCGCGGCCCGCGCCGCCTGCGGCCCCTCCGCGGCGGCCAGCCGCCAGCGGTTGGCCGCGTACCCGGCGGCGTCGGTGCTCACCACGGCCGCGCGCAGCGCGCCCCCCTCGGTGGCCACCTCCCAGCGCACCAGCGCCGAGACCGGCCGCCCGCCCGCGGTGGCCAGCACCCGCAGCAGGGCAGGCAGCGAGTCGCCCGGGGCGCCGGCCTGCGCGTCGCCGCCGACGACGGAGAGGCGTACGTCGCGCGCCGCCACCGAGAAGGCGCCGAAGACCGCCGAATCGCCCCCCGGCAGGCGCGCCACCAGCCGCTGCGGAGTGCCCGCGGGGCCCAGCACCCACGGGTTCTCGCTGGCCCCCCGGTGGTCGGTGACGGTGTGGGTGAAGGCGGCCGACCCGCCGCCCTGGAGGTGCCACTCCAGCTTCACCGCGGCGGGCCGCCCCTCGGGGTCGAAGACGCGGACCTGCGGAGTCGTGCCGAGGGAGTCGCCCGCGATGCCGGTGAGGCCGTCGCCGCGGTGCTGGCGGAGCACCAGCCCGGCCGGTGCCACGGCCGTCGCGGTGAAGACGACGCTCCCCGCGCCCGCCACCGTGGCTGCCACTCGCTGCTCGCCGGCGGGGCCCAGCGTCCAGCTGTTGGCCGACACGCCGCCCGGGCCGGTGCCCGTCCGCGCCGCGCGGACCGCTCCGCCACCCGCTTCCACCGTCCAGGTGACCAGCACCCCGGAGAGCGGGGTGCCGTCCGGGCCGGTGAGCAGGAGGGCCAGGGGCGCGGCCAGCCGTTCGCCCGCCACCCCCGACCGTCCGTCCCCGCTCTGCACCGCCAGCAGGGAGCCCGGCGGCGCCTCCGCCCAGCGGACGGGGCCGTTCGCCAGCTCTTCGGCGGTGAGCGGGCCGCCGACGGGAAAGCGGGAAACGTCGCGCCCGCGCGCGAGGGCCTCGATGATCAGCGCGTCCCGGGTGCTCACCCGGCCGTCGGCGTCGGCGTCGGCGAACGCCAGCCGCGCCGGCTCCAGGAGCGCCCCCCCGGCGGCGTGCGCGGTGACCGCCTGCGCGTCCAGCGTGGTGATGCGCCCGTCGGCGTCCACGTCGCCGCGCAACGGGGCGGACGCGTCCTGCGCGGCGAGCGGGGCGGCGAGGAGTCCGGCAAGGCACGCCGCCAGGGCGGCCAGGGCGTGCGTCACGCGCGTCGGGGGCATGGGAGGGGCCGGCCTAGCGGGTGGCGAGATAGGGGGTGCCGGACGACGCCAGCGGCGTGAGGTCGCCGAAGTCTTCGGCCGTCACCTCTTCCAGGGTGACCGTGAAGGCCCCGCGGTCCACCCGCCCCCGCCGCTGAAAGACCAGGGTGAGCACGGGGCCGTCGTCCACCCCCTGCGCGGCGGCGCCGGAGAAGTGGATGCGGCCGGGGGCGCTCTGGTGCGTGGAGCCCACGATCCCCGCGGGGAGCTGCACCGCCTGCAGGGTGAGAACGCCGGTGTCGTACGTGATCTCGCCCTGGTAGCCGGCCACCCGGGCCGGCACCTGCACGCGCTCCAGCGACAGGTCCGCCCGGGCCGCGCCGGCGCCCGACGCCGTCAGGGTGACCAGCGGGTAGATCCCCGCGGGGAGCCCCGCCGGCACCTCGCCCGGTGGCGACGTGGCGTCGCCGGAGCAGGCCGCGGCCAGTGCGAGCAGGCCGGCGAGGAGGCAGCGGAGGTCGCGGCGAATGGCGTGCTTCATCGAAGACGACGCAGGGAAAGCAGGGATTCCGGCAGGGAGGCGGCATCCCGCGGGGCATGCCGCCGCGGGGCGCCTTCCGTCGTGGGATCGGCGGGGCGCCCCGTTAGGGTCAAATGATTAGGGTCGCAAGCCGTGCAGCGCAAGAGCGTCCAGCGGCCACGGCCCGGCGCCGGCCCGGATCAGGCCGTCGCCGCGGCCGCCCGGCGGGTGAGCCGCACCATCCGCTGCTGGCGCGGGTGCGGGTAGTCCTCCATCCGCTCCACCGCCAGGCCGTGGCGCTCCGCCAGCGAGGCGAAGAAGTCGAACGGATAGGAGAAGTCCTTCACCGTGCGCTCCACGAAGCGGTCCGCCTCGGCGAAGGTGAAGAAGAACGCCGACTCGCCGTGCATCACGCTCCCCACGTGGGCGAAGCACTCCTCGATGTGCTCCGGCTTGAGGTGGGTGAAGACCGACTGGGCCAGGATGAAGTCGAAGGTGCGCCCCGCGAACTCGGTGAACTGCAGGTCCATCCGCCGGCTCACCACCAGCTCCGGCCGCTGCCCGGCCAGCCCTTCCTCCTCCACCAGCTGGCGCGCGAAGGCGATCGCCCCCTCCGAGATGTCCATCCCGGTGTATCCGCCCGGCTGCAGGTGGCGGATGAAGTGCCGCCCGCCGCGCAGGGTGCCGCATCCCACGTCCAGCATGGTGTGCCGGGGACGGAGGCCGTGGCGCACCAGGAAGTCGAACTGCAGCTGGCCGATCTCCTCCCACATCCCGCCGATGGCGGTGTGCGGATCGTCCTGCACCCGCAGGTCGGTGTCGGCGCGGTAGGCCTGGAGGTAGTCCGAGCCCTCGTACAGCCTGCCCTTGCGCAGCCGGTCGAGGCGGTGGCGCAGGGGGCCGGTCAGCTTCTTGAGGATCTGCAAACGGTCGCTTCCTGGTGAAGGTGGGTACAACCCGCGGTGGTGCCATCCCCCGATCCATCCACTCGCTCGCGCGGAGGAAGCAGGGGCGCCCCGCTTCCCCTGCTTCCTCGTGCGTCGAGAAGCGTCCGCCGGCGGACGAGGCGGCATCCCTCCCGTCGCCGCCGGCATCCGCTCACTGCCGTCACCCGCTCAGCCCTTCCCGTTCTCGCCGTAGTAGCCGTACCCGTAGCCGTAGCCGTAGCCATACCCGTAGCCATAGCCGTAGCCGCCGTACGACGGGATCTGCGCGTCGGGGTCGTTGAGCACGGCGCCCACCACGTGCGCGCCCACCGCCTGCAGCTGCTGCACGCTGCGCCGCGCCTCGGCGCGCCCGGTGCGCGCGGCGCGCACCACCAGCATCACCCCGTCCACGCGGGTGCCCAGGATCACCGCGTCGGAGGCGGCGTGGATCGGCGGCGTGTCGATCACCACCAGGTCGAACTCCTGCTCCAGCCTCGACAGCAGCTGGTCCATGGCGTGGCCGCCCAGGAGCTCCGACGGGTTGGGCGGCAGCGTGCCCCCGGTAAGGATCCACAGCCCCGGCACCTCGGTGGCGCGCACCGCCTCCGCCAGCGAGACCTCGCCCAGCAGCGCGCCGGTGAGGCCGGGCTCCTGCGGCACCCCGAACATGGTGTGCTGCACGGGCCGGCGCAGGTCGCAGTCCACCAGCAGCACGCGCATTCCCTGCTGCGCGAAGGCGGTGGCCACGTTGGCGGAGGTCATGCTCTTACCCTCCGCCGGGAAGGTGCTGGTGACGGCCAGCACCTTGAGCTCGTGCACCACCTGCGAGAAGAGCACGTTGGTGCGCAGGGTGCGGAAGGCCTCGGCGCCGGACGAGCGCGGATGGTTGACCATGACCAGCGCCCGGGCGCGCCCGTTGGCGTCGTCGGCCTGCTCGGCCCGCCGCAGCCAGCCGGGAAGGCGGATGCGCCGCACCCGCGAGGCGCCTGGGATGAGCCGCGGCACCACGCCCAGGGCGGGCACCTGCAGCAGCCCCTCCAGCTCCGACGGATCCTTGACCGCGGTGTTCATCTGCTCGCGGAAGGCCGCGGCGCCGCTTCCCAGGATGAGCCCCAGCAGGAGCCCCAGGACGATGCGCGAGTTGCGGCCGCTCCCCATGGGAGCCTCCGGGAGCTCCGCCAGGTCCACGATCTCCACCTCGCCCGCCTCCACCGCCTCGGCGATGCGCGCCCGCTGCAGCTCTTCGCGCAGCTGGTCGGCCATCTGCTGCAGCACCTGCACCTGGCGCACCAGGCGCGCTTCCTCGGCCTGCCGGCCGGGGAGGGTGCGCAGCTCGGTGGCGTTGCGCGCCACCAGCCCGCGGACGGAGACGAGCCGCGCGTCCAGCGCCTCGATGTGGCTGCGCACCGCGTCCACCAGGCGCCCCTGCGTGGAGGCGATGAGGGTGTCCAGCCGCTGCACCTGCGGGCTGGTGCGGGAGCGGCCCCATTCGCCGGCCACCAGCGTGTCGCGCGTGGTCTCGTAGCTCACCAGCTGCCCGTACAGCTGGCTGACCACCGGGTTGGAGGCGATCCCCGGGGCGGAGACGATGGTGCGCAGCCCGGCGCGCTCGCCGCCGCCGCGCTGCAGCGCCCCCTCCAGCCGCCGGTACATGTCGCGCTCGGCGGCCAGCTCCTCCTCGCGGATGTCCAGCTCCAGCAGCCCCGTCTGCTGCGCCGCGAACTGCTGCTCGCTGCTGAACACCCCCTCGCGCGTCTGGAAGCTGCTGAGCGACTCCTGGGCCTGCGCCAGCAGGCCGTCGGTCTCGGCCAGCTGCTCGCCCACGAACTCGCGGCGGCTGCGGGCCTGCTGCTGCACCTCGAGCGTGTTCTGCTCGCGGTACACGGTGGCGACCGCGTTGGCCACCGCCTGCGCCCGCGCCGGGTCGTTGGCGACGAAGGTGAGGTCCACGATGTCGGTGCGCTGCCGCTGCTCCGCCCGCACGCTGCGCAGCACCCGCTCGATGGCCGCGCGGCGCGACTGCACCTCCAGCGTCGCCGTCTCCACCTGGGGGCGGTACATCACCGAGAAGCGTGCCCCCGCGATCTCCACCGGCTGCCCGTACGGCGCGCGGACGTGCCCCTTGCCGGGATCGACGATGTAGTCGTTCTCCAGGAAGCGCAGCGTCAGCGTGGCCACGGGGGCCTGCGGGTTCACCGCGAACACCCGCATCAGCCCCGGCTCGCGCCCGTGCCCCACCAGGCGCAGGCGCAGGTGCTCGCGGTCCACCACCGCGCCGATCAGCTTGCGGCTGTTCAGCAGCTGGATCTGCGAAAGGAAGGGATCGGTGCTGACGCCCAGCGCCTTTTCCACCGCCGGGTCGGCGATGCCGCCGGTGAGCGCCTGCCGCTGGTCCTTGAAGCGCAGCACCACCCGGGCGCGGTACTCGGGGTCGGCCTGCGACGCCAGGTACCACGCCAGCCCCACGGTGAGCGCCGTGGTGGCCAGGATGAGCCACAGGTTGCGGCGCAGCACGCCCAGCACCTTGCGCAGGTCCAGCGCCTCGCCCACGAACGCCGCCTCGGCGGCGGGGGCGGCCACAGCCTGCGGCGCGATCTGCAGCGCCGGGACGGCGCGCGCCGGGCGGCGCGTCGGAAGCGTGGTCTCGGCGCCGTCCTCGGGACCGACCATGGATCGCATCACTTACCTCGTGGCGAAGTTGAGCAGCGAGACCAGCGCCGCCAGCAGACCGCCGGCGGGGGCGAGGTACTCGCGATAGATGCTGAGGTTGCGCCGGGAAACGTAGAACTGGTCCCCGGACTGGATGGCGGTGGCCGCCATGGGAGCGGCCGGGTCGGTCAGGTCCAGCAGCGACTCGCGGCCGCCGCGCACCAGACGCACCCGGTCCAGCCGCCCGCGCTCGGTGGGCCCGCCCGCCAGCACGATCGCCTGCGCCACCGTGGTGCCGGGGGCGAGCGTGTACAGGTTGGGCTGCCGCACCTCGCCGCCCACCGCCACCCGCAGCAGCGGCTCGGCCACGAACTGCGGGTTGGTGACGAACCGCTCCAGGAAGGCGCGCATCCGCGCGTCCACCTCGGCCAGCGGCACCCCCGTCACCCGCACCTGGCGGTAGAGCGGGTGCATCAGCACGCCGTCGGGGCCCACGGTGACGTCGCCGCTCATCGCCTCGTTCTCCCAGACGGTGATCTTCAGCACGTCGCCCGGCTGCAGCATGAGCGCGTCACCCGGCACCTGCGCGGCCAGGGGAACGGCGGCGAAGAGGACGGCGAGCACGAAGGGAAGGACGCGGCGCATGGGGAGAGCGTTGGGGGTGGGGCGTA
>DASTNU010000035.1:0-6061 GCA_035720605.1 Longimicrobium sp.
AGCGGAACCAGTCGGTGCCCAGCCAGTCGCGCAGCTCGTCCAGCGGCTCGAAGGGCCCCAGGTGCCGGTCCATGGCGCACCGCGCGGGAGGCGGCGCGAGCCTGGCGAGCAGGGTGGGGTCGGCGGGAAGGACCATGCGCGGCTCCGGGTGGTCGATGGAGGTCAGGAGAAGATCTCGTGCGCCAGCAGCTCCTGGTCGGGCACCGGCCGGGCGGTCAGGGCCTCGAAGCGCGCCGGGTCCCACAGCTCGATGCGGTCGATGGCGCCCACCACCAGGGTGGGGCCGGTGATCCCCGCGTCCTTCTGCATCCGCTGGGGCACCAGGATGCGCCCCTGGCCGTCGGGCGCCACTTCGGTGGCGTTGGCGGTGACCTTGAGCACGTACGGCCGGGCGCCCGGGTTGCGGCGCAGCACGTCGCGCAGGCGCTCTTCCATCTGGCTCCACACCTTGCGGGGAAAGAGGGTGAGCGAGTCGGGATTGACGTGCACCAGCACGAGCGGCTCGTCGCCCCGCTCCTTGCGGAACGGGGCGGGAAGGCTGAGCCGCCCCTTTTCGTCGATCTGGTGCGTGTAGCTCCCGAGGAAGCCGCTCATGGGGCTCCGGTGTCTGCTCCCGCCACTCTCATCCACAATCTCCCACTTTTCCCCACCGTGACCCACAAGGTAATCTCCGCGCAAGCCGCGTCAAGCGAAGAGATGCCGAACAGGATGCGGGTGCGCGGAGGAGAATGGACCTGGATCGTGCTTCGACCGGGATCGCATGCGTCCGCGAGGGGCCCCACCCCCGGCCCCTCGTACCGAACTCAGCCGGATCCATCCTGCGTCCGCAGGGGCCCTCTCCCCCGCCGCCTGCGCCGCTCGTTCCTCGCGGTTCGTCGGCGACCCCTCCCCCAACTTCGGGGGAGGGGTGGTGGACACGACCTTGGCGGGATCCTGCCGTTCCGTCCCCCACGCCATTTCTTCGGGTAGGGCCGGGAGAGGATCCCCCATCACTCGCGCAGGATCATCCCACCGCACTCACGCACTCACGCACTCACGCACCCACGCACTCACGCACCGGCATCTGGCGAAGTTCTTGCTCCCCTCACGCACGTCTTGACCGAAACCAGCACCCGTGATCGGGCAACCCGTGCACATCTCGGTGATCATCAACCCGCCCTCGCCGGAGGCGGTGGAGTCGCTGCGGCGGGCGGTGGAGCGGCTGCGGGCCGAGGGGCACACCGTCCACCCGCGCGTCACCTTCGAATCCGGCGACGCGCACCGCTTCGCGTGGAAGAGCGCGGAGTACGGCGCGGACCTGGTGGTGGCCGCCGGGGGCGACGGCACCATCAACGAGGTGGTGAACGGGCTGTACGACTGGATCGAGGAGCGCGACGGCGCCGATCCGCCGAAGCTGCCCCGCGTCGGGCTGGTGCCGCTGGGGACGGGGAACGACCTGGCGGGGGGGATGGGGATTCGCGGCGGCGATCCCGAGGGCGCGCTGCTGGACGCCGCGACGGGGCACCCGTATCCCGTGGACGTGGCGCGGGTGAACGGCCGCTACTTCCTGAACGTCTCCACCGGCGGCATCGGCGCCGAGGCCACGGACGAGACGCCGCAGGACCTCAAGCGCGTGCTGGGGCCGATCGCCTACCTGCTGACGGGGGTGAAGAAGTTCGTGGAGCTGAAGGCGTCGCACGCGCGCTTCCTCTCCGCCGGCGAGGTGGTGTACGAGGGCGGGTTCCTGGTGTTCGCGGTGGGGAACGCGTGGAGGACGGGGGGCGGGTACTGGGTCACGCTGGACGCGAACCCGGCGGACTGCCTGCTGGACCTGTGCATCGTGGACGAGATGAGCCACGTGGAGCTGGTGCGCATCGCCCCGCAGATCCGTGCGGGGCGGCACGTGAACCATCCCAAGGTCACCTACCTCAAGGTGCGCGACCTCACCATCGAGTCGGCGGAGGAGATGACGGTGAACGCGGACGGCGAGCCGCTCACCGGCCGCCGCTTCGAATACGACCTGGGCCCGCACCGCCTGACGCTGATGGTGCCGCACGTTCCGGAAGAGGGGGAGGCGCCGGGGCGTCCGGAGCGGATGGAGGCGGGATCTTCGACGGGCGGGTAAGGGTTAGGTGGAGCCTGCCGGGACGTGAACGTCTGCATCATCGCCGAGTCCCCCTGAGCGGGTAAACCCGCCGCTCGGACAGCCACAAGCCCCGTCCCGGCGCCGCTGTCGCGTCGCCGAACGGGGCTTCAACTACACTTCGCTGGTTGCCTCGAGTGCGGGAAGTGTGGTGCCGTCGCGGTGATGGGCCTCTTGGTTCAGCACGTACGCACGGACACGTTCCACGCTGCGCTGTGAGATGGTGAACGCGCCGTACGCTCCCTGCCACTTGAACGTTTGACCCATCACCTGCGCCGCCAGGTACGACGACGCGCCCTTCATCCGCCCTACGAGATCGGCGATCGTCAGCGTCGTGGGAAACCGGGTGAGCACGTGCACGTGATCCTCGATCCCGCCTATGGCGATCACCTCTGCGCGCAGGTCGGATGCATGGTGTTGCATCATCGGATAGACCCGTTCGCGGATCTCGGGCGTGATCAGGGGCGCACGGTCCCAGGTTGCCCAGACGAGGTGCACGTACAGCCTCGCACGCGGATGACGCATCGCTGTATCGGCGTTGCAGGTGAGCAGTTGAAGCCCCGCACGGCCGCTACGCGGCCGGGGCGGGGCTTATGGCTTTCCCAGCGGCGGGTTTACCCGCTCAGGGCAGGCCGCGCAGCTCGGTCCCGTCAATCACCCGCTGACCGTGCGTCGACCGCCACCGCGGGATCCTGGCCGTAGTAGCGCGCCAGCTCGTCGTACAGCTCCGGGTGGCGGGTGCGGAGCTGCACCGGGCGCTCGAAGAAGCACTCGCTGGACACGGCGAAGAACTCGGCTTCGTGCGTGGCGCCGTAGTGGTCCAGCAGCGTCCTGCGCCCGGCGCGCGCCGCCTTCTGCAGCACCAGGTAGTGCTCGCTCAGCACGCGCGCCCAAGGCGCGTACAGCGCCCACGCCTCCAGCTCCGGGGTGCCGTCGGCGGCGCCGTCCTCCTGGTCCAGCTGGTGCGCGAACTCGTGCAGGATCACGTTCTTTCCGTCGCGCGGATCGGCGGCGCCGCGGCGGGCGCTGTTCCACGAGAGCACCACCGCCCCGTCGTTCCACGACTCCCCCAGGTGCACCGCATCGTCCGGCGCCACCTCGCCCGGCCTCGCCTCCCCGGGCACCCGGTACGCGGTGGGATACACGACGATCGACCGCAGCCGGGGGTAGTAGTCGTCATCGTCCAGGCGCAGCAGAAGGATGCACGCCTGCGCGGCGATGGTGACGCGGATCTCGTCCGTCATCTCCAGCCCGCCCGCGCCCTCGAAGCTCTTTTCGGCGAGAAAGACCAGGACGCGCCGCTGCAGCTCCAGCCGGTCGGCCTCCGACAGGCGGGCGTACATCGGCACGTTGCGCTCGATGATCGCCAGCCACTCCGGCGGAACGGGCTGCGCACGGATGCGCTCGCGGCGCCGCTTCTTCAGGAATCCGAACACCGGTGGCCCGTGGTGGGGGTGGATGACGATGATCCGGACCGTACTCCGCGCTGGCATGTGTAGCCGCCATCAGGAGGCGCGGCAAGCGATTCGCGCCGGCGTGCGCACCCAGCCCCGCGGCGGGCGCGCGGTGCCGTGAAAGACAGCGCACTCCTCCGCGTCCGCGATCGCCACGGCGGAGTACCCCGCCGCACCCTCCGCCACGATCCGCACGTCCACGTCCGCCGACCGCTCGATTCCCAGCGCCGCCAGCGACGCCGTGTATCGCCCGTGGGAGGCGCGATAGTCCGCCTCGGCGCGCTCCACTAGCCGCAGCACGGCGCGGGGATCGGCGTGCGATCGGGCGAAGCGATTGGCCGCCGCCGGGACCGCGGCGGCGGAGCCGAGGATCAGGAGGACGAGGATCAGGGCGCGCATTCTGGCTCCTTGAACGAGGAGGTCAGCGGTGCAGCGATGATCCTGAATGCGTAACCGCGATGGCAGGTGCCACGCAAGCCACAAATACAAGCGCACTTACGGCGCCACAGGCGGTCTCGCGAAGCGGATGAGCCGGGCGAATCCGGCGCGCCGAACGGGCCACGCACGAGGGAGGGGTAGATCCTTCAGTCGACGCCAGAGGCCACGTGAAGGCGGGTGTAGCGCGGCGCCTCCTTCAGGATGACGAACGTCGGAGATCGCGCTCGCGTACGGTTTGGATTGAAGCCCTGCCGGGCGAGCTCTGCGAGCCCGGGGCGGGGCTTCTGGCCGTTCGAGCCGCGGGTTTCATACCCGTGGCGACCCGGGCGGCGAGGGTTACTGAAATCAGAAACCCCGCTCGGTCAGCCGAGACGGGGCTTCTCGTATTCCCGGACAGGCCTGTCAATCGCCACCGCACCCCCCGCAGCCGCTGCAGCCCGATCCACCGTCGCCGCAGTCGCCGCCGCTGTCGGAGGAGGTGAACAGGCCGCCAGAGGTCCCGCACGAGCCGCCGCCCGAATCCCCCTGCTTCGACCGGTCATGCCGGGTGCCGGCCAGCAGGCTCCTGTCCGCCGCCGCGGACGCGGCGAAACCCAGCACCACCAGCCCCGCGAGCAGCACCCCGCCGAAGAGCCAGGCACCCGCGTCGACGCCCATGCACGCGCCCACGAGGAAGAGGGCGGAGAACGCCGTCACCGCGGTCGCGGCGCGGCGCGGCGAGCGCGGCTTGCGGACGATCCAGTGCGTGGCGTCGGAGACCTGGCGGACGCGGCCCTCCGCGGCGAAGCGCTCCCCCGGCGCCGGCCAGATGTCGCGCGGAGGCCCCTGGCCGAACGCGGCGCGGTAGCTCTCCAGCGTCCGCGCGTACCAGTCCACGAACTTCGCGCCCTCCGCCGCGCCGCCCTTCGTGGGCTCGTGGTGCAGCGGGCGCCCCAGCACGCGGCCGCACAGCTCGTCCCAGTACGACCGCGTGTAGGTCAGGTGCAGGTGCCACGCCTCGTCCACCTGCACCGACGGGGTGACCGGGTGGCCGGCGGTCATCGCCAGGTACAGGAAGCGCCGGTACTCCTTCACCACCTGCTCCGCGAAGGCGCGCGTCCACCCGTGCTCCCGCGCCAGCCGCGCGGAGAAGGGGAAAACGACGCCGGGCTCGTCCGGCGAAAACGCCTGGATACGAGCCCGGAGCTCCGGATCATGGTTGTAGCCGTCGTTCGGCTGCGTCACCCGTGTTCTCTCCTCGCTGGAGTTTCCTGTTTTCGCGCCCGGAAGTACGAAGCCGCCTCCGGGCGCGTTTCAGGACGCGTGTAACGGACGGGTCACGCGCCCAGGGCGCGGTTCAGCAGGTCCGCCAGGCGGTAGCCGGCCAGGGCGAGGCGCGGCTCGGCGGCGGTCCAGGCGGCGCGGCGGTAGCCGGGCGGCGCCGCCTCGTTGCGGCGCAGGTTGTACGCGGTGCGCTGCGCCACCCGCAACCCCTCCTCCGACCAGCGCTCGACCTCCCCGGGAAGCATCCGGCGCTCCATCCGCTCCCGCGGCCAGCGCCGCGCGATCTGCCGCGCGATGGCGCCCACGTAGTCCGCCTCGGAGCGGTATTCCGGGAGCCAGGGGAACGCGGGGCCCACCAGCGCGTCCCAGTACGCGTGCAGGTTGTTGAACGGGTACAGCCCCGCCAGCCGGAAGTTGTTGCCGCCCCGGTCGCCCTCGGGGTCCTCGGCGGTGATGCGGGCGCTGTTGTGCAGCGGCTGGTGCGAGTCGCCGCCCAGGTGCAGCAGCCACGCCAGGTCGATCGCCTCCGCCGAGTCCGGCACCGCCGCGCTCCCCAGCGTGGGGATGATGCGCTGCATCTGGTCCAGCAGCAGCCCCAGGCGCGGCACGTCCGGCCGGTCGCGGGGGCGGCCGTTGGGTCCCACCTCCCAGAACCAGTTGACGTAGTGCCAGTCGGCGTGGGCGTAGCGCGCGCCGGGGTGCTCGCGGTCGCGGATCATGTCCGCCCACACCGCCGTGTGCACGAACCACTCGCGCTCCCGCTCCTCCATGGGCCCCGTCACCG
>DASTNU010000036.1:0-7701 GCA_035720605.1 Longimicrobium sp.
TGGTGGATGTACGGCGGCTACGCGTGGCTCACCAACCACGCCACGCCCAACTCGCGGTCGTGTCGCATCCTCCTGATCCTGGCGATGGGCTCCTTCCTGGTGCAGGCGCTCGCCATCCCGCACGCGTTCGGGGAGGCGGGAGTCGCGTTCGGCGTCGCGTACCTGGTCGCGGTGGGGGTGCACAGCGCGCTGTTCTGGTCGACGACGCGCGCCATCGGCCGCATCGCCGTGTTCAACGTGGTTTCCGCGCTGATGGTGATCGCCGCGGGGGTGGTGGAGGGCGAGGGACTGAAGCACGGGCTGTGGGTGGCGGCGGTGGCGATCCAGTGGATCTCGCCGTACCTGGGGCGGGTGGAGAACTTCCGCATCCAGCCGGCGCACTTCGTGGAGCGCCACGGGCTGCTGATCATCGTGGCGCTGGGCGAGTCGGTGGTGGCCATCGGCATCGGGGCGTCGGGGCTGGCGCTGGATGCGGGGCTGGCCGCGGCGGCCGCGCTGGGGCTGGCGCTGGTGGCGTGCCTGTGGTGGACGTACTTCGTGGGCGACGACGAGCGCGCCGAGGCGGCGATGGCCGCGGCGAACATCGAGGCGCGGCCCGCGCTGGCCATCCACGCGTTCTTTTACGCGCACATCCCCATGCTGCTGGGCATCGTCTGCGTGGCCGTCGGGGTCAAGAAGGCGCTGGCGCACCCCACGTGGGCGCTGGGGACCGGGCCGGCGGTGGCGCTGGGGGGCGGCGTGGCGCTCTACCTGCTGGGGGACGTGTGGTTCAGGCGCATCCTGCGCATCGGCCGGGGCACCACGCGCGCGGTGCTGGCCGCGGCGGCGCTGGCCACCATCCCGCTGGGCACCGTGGCCGCCGCGCTGCAGCTGTCGACGCTGGTGCTGCTCTTCGTCGCGGCGTTCGTGCTGGAGGCCGCGCGCCCGGAGCCGGCCGGCGCGCCGTCCGTCGCCACGTGAGCGCCGCGGGGGAGATCGTCCGCGAGCGCCGCGTCCGCAAGCTCGACGGCCGCTACGACGACGACGAGCTGACGGCGCTGCTGCTGGACGAGCCGGCCTGATCCCCTCGATCGAGCAAAGAAGGGCGCACGATGCTGGACCACCGCATGCTGGGGATCCCCAGCCGGGCCGGGAAGCCGCTGGTGGAGCTTCGGCTGCCGCTGGGATGGGGGCGGGACTCGGAGGTGCCGTCGCGGGTGGCGGACGTGGGCGCGCCGGTGCTGACGCACGTCGCCGTCTACTCCGCCGCGGAAGCCGCGGCGATCAACGCGCGCTATCGCGAGCAGGCGGAGCGGGCGCTGCGCGAGAAGGGCCCCGACTACCCCGCGCGCTACCTGGACGAAATCGCCCTGGGGGTGGCGGCGCAGGTGGACCGGCTGCTGGACGCCATCCGCGAGGAAGGCTACTTCTCCAGCTGGGTGCTGGTGGAATCCGCCACGATCGACTGATCGGGAGCATCACCCGTCCCCACACCCGAACCATCCGCTCCGTGCCCGGTCCCGCGTACCGCATCCACACGCCCCGCCTGGTGCTTCGCTGCTGGCAGCCGCAGGACGCGCCGCCGCTGCTGGAGGCCATCGCCGCCAGCCTGGACCACCTGCGCCCGTGGATGCCGTGGGCGCACCACGAGCCGGAGACGCTGGACGCCAAGGTGCAGCGGCTGCGGCGCTTCCGCGGCCAGTTCGACCTGGACCAGGAATACGTCTACGCCATCTTCACCCCCGGCGAGCGCGAGGTGGTCGGCGGGACGGGGCTGCACCCGCGGGTGGGCGACGGCGCGTGCCAGATCGGCTACTGGATCAGCGCGCGGCACGTCGGGAACGGCTATGCGACGGAGGCCGCCGCGGCGCTCACCCGCGTGGGGTTCGAGGTCAACGCGCTGGAGCGGCTGGAGATCCGCTGCGATCCCGCGAACGGGCCCAGCGCCGCGATTCCCCGCAAGCTGGGCTACACGCACGAGGCCACGCTCCGCGGCCGCGTGCGCGACGAGCGCGGCCAGCCGCGCGACGCCATGATCTGGACGCTGTTTGCCGACGAGTACCGCGATTCGCCCGCGGCGGCCGCGCAGGTGGAGGCGTTCGACGCCGGCGGCCGGCGGGTGCTGTAGCGGCGTTCATCCATCCACGGAGACCGCATGACGATTCGCGTTCGCGCCGCGGCTGTCGGGCGCGCGGCATTCCTGCTATCCTGCGGCCTCGCCGCCTGCGTGCCGCAGGCGCATTCGCCCCCGCCGGGCACACCGGGAGAGGAGACGGCAGTGAGGAATCGCGCGAGCGGAACGTTCGAGGTGAAGCTGACGCCGCTGGATTCGGAAGGCGTCCCGGCGCGGATGTCGATCGACAAGCAGTTCCACGGCGACATTCAGGGCGCCAGCAAGGGCCAGATGCTGGCCGCGATGACTGGGGTGGAGGGTTCCGCGGGGTACGTGGCGATGGAGCTGGTGACCGGGACGCTTGCCGGCCGCAGCGGCACCTTCGTGCTGCAGCACAGCGGCACCATGAACCGCGGCGCGCCGTCGCTCACCATCACCGTGGTGCCGGATTCCGGCACCGGCGAGCTGGCGGGGCTGGAAGGGACGATGACGATCGAGATCGTGAACGGGCAGCACTCGTACGAGCTGGAGTACACGCTGCCGGCGGCGAGTTGATGGGGATCGTCGCGCTGGACCACGTGCAGCTGGCCATGCCCGCGGGCGAGGAGGCCGCCGCGCGCCGCTTCTACGGCGGGGTGCTGGGCCTCGCCGAGATCCCCAAGCCGCCCGCGCTGGCGGCGCGGGGCGGCGCGTGGTTCGGCGATGGCGCGGTGCAGGTGCACCTGGGGGTGGAGGCGGACTTCCGGCCGGCCCGGAAGGCGCACCCGGCGTTCCGCGTGGAGGGGCTGGAGGCGCTCGCGGCGCGGTGCGACGCCGCGGGGCACGCACCCACGTGGGACACCGAGCTGCCGGGCTACCGCCGCTTCTACGTCGCCGACCCGTTCGGCAACCGGCTGGAGCTCCTGGAGCCCGACGGCGGCTCCTGAACGAGTCCGGCTTTTCCTCTCGGCTCCCGGTACGAGCCCGCCGTTCGTCGTCCTGAGAGGGTGTTGCCAAACCCGGAGACTGCGAAGCCGCGTTGTCTTCCTGAGGGAGCGCACACGAGTAACCTGAAGTAATGCAGCTGCTTGCGCGCGACCGAAGGATCTTCTCTCCGCCAGCGAGGGGCAGGCTCGACGGCGGAGACCCAGCCTCCGCGATTTTGCCGGCAAGATCCTTCGGTCGGCGCCAAAGTACTGAGCAGGCTGAAGTTACACGCGGCGCCTCCCTCAGGAAGACAACCGTCGGCGTGAGGGTTGGCAACACCCTCTGAGATACCGCCTCTCAGCCATTTTCCCGACGTTACCGGCACGTGAGATCGCTTCCAGAGCTGGTGCGCGACGCCGGCAGGCGGCTGCTGGGGCGGGGGACGGACCACCGCTCCATCTTCACGCGCATCTACCGCCGCAACACCTGGGGAAGCGCGGAGTCGGTGTCCGGGCCGGGCTCCACGCGCGAGCGCGGGGCCGACTTCCGCGACGACCTGGTCGCGCTGCTGCGCCAGCTCGATGCGCGGGTGCTGCTGGATGCACCCTGCGGCGACTTCAACTGGATGGAGGAGGTCGCCGCCAGCGTCGACGAGTACGTGGGGGTGGACGTGGTGGAGGAGCTGATCGCGCGCAACGCCCAGCGGCACGGCGCGCACGGCAGACGCTTCCTCTGCGCCGACCTCACCGCCGACCCGCTGCCTCGCGCGGACGTGGTCCTGTGCCGCGACTGCCTGGTGCACTTCTCGTTCGCGGACGCGTGGGCGGCGCTGGAGAACTTTCGCCGCAGCGGCTCGCGCTGGCTGCTGACGACGACGTTCGTGGACCGCGCATCCAACGAGGACATCCGGACGGGCGGATGGCGCATCCTGAACCTGCAGGCCGCGCCCTTCCACTTTCCGCCGCCGGTGAGCGTGATCGACGAGCGGTGCCTGCACACCGGCGGCATCTACCGCGACAAGCGGCTGGCGCTGTGGGCGCTGGATTCGATCCCGGCGGCGCCGGCTTCGCGCTGAACAGGGCAGCCCTCCCCGCTTTCCCGGCCCGGGATGACGGTGGAGGCAGGCAACGACGAACAACCTCTCATTCGCGGCCGGCCTGCTCGCATGCAACCCTCCTCCATGCACCCGGTCTACTCGGCACGCAGGCTCATCCTGGTGTGGATCTCCGCCGTGCTCCTGCTTGGCTGCGGCGTGGGGTTGGTGGTCGTGGGGTGGTACTCCCTCACCCGCTATGGGCTGGGTCCTTTCGAGGGCGGCGTGCTGGCCCCGCTCCCCCAGCGCCTGCTGATGGGCGCGATGTCCATCCTGCCCGGGCTCGCGACCTGCGCGCTGGTGATCGGATACCCGCTCTGCTACGTCACGCGCATCGAGGCGAACGAGGCGCGCGACGAGTTCCGCGTGCGGCTCATGACGGGGCAGGAGCTGACGGTGCGGGTGGAAGACGTGGTCACGGCGAAGTTCAGCCACGGCCGGTTCCAGGGTGTGAACGCGCCGTGGTACACGGTGCGGATGCGCAACCGCCGTCTGCCGCTCATCGTGGACATCCAGGGCGAGTTCCTGGACCGGGAAGCCGCCCGCGGGCTGCTGGCCGGCGCCTGATCGCGCCCTGACAACACACTTGACGCCATCTGGCGCACCGCGTACGTTGCGGTCCGTCCATTTTGATGCGGACTCCGGCGTCTCCCAACCCACCTCGATCGCCTGCCATGCAACAGATCAAGGGCGCCATCCTGAAGAGCCGCCTGGCTTTCGTGGAGGAGCACTGGGGCCGCGAAGGGCTGGACAGGGTGATGGCATCGCTGCCGGACGAGGACCAGCGGGCACTGCGGACGCTGCTCACGGTGAAGTGGTACCCGTTTCCGCTGGGCGAGCGGCTGGACGCAGCCATCGTGGGCGTGCTGGGCGAGGGGCGCACGGAGGTCTTCGAGCGGCTGGGCGCCGCCTCGGCGGACGTGAACCTGTCCACGGTGCACAAGCAGTTCCTCACTCCCGGGCGGCCGCACGTCTTCCTGGGCAAGGCGCCGCAGATCTACGGCTTCTACTACGAGACCGGGCGGCGCACCTACGAGCAGACGGGCGAGCGGTCGGGGGTGATGACCACGTACGAGGCGGAGACGTTCAGCGTCCCCGACTGCATGACGGTGATCGGCTGGTACCGGCGCGCGCTGGAGCTGTGCGGCGTGCAGAACGTGCGCATCGACGAGGACGAGTGCCGCGCCCGCGGCGGCGCCGTCTGCCGCTACAGCATCCGCTGGGAGGAGGCGCCGGCCTGAGCGGATGCGCCCGGCGAGACGAGTCACACGCAGGGGACGCGGAGGAAAAAAGAGAGGACGCAGAGAACCTCGATCCGTTCTCCGCGTCCTCTCCTTTTGTCTCTGCGACCTCCGCGTGAAACAGTTCTTCCTCGAATCCCGGGACGTGTTTACACCCGGGACGCTTGGTCCTACCTTAGCAACCACGAATTCCGCGCTACACCCCTCGCCGGAGCGCTCGCATGACGACATGGATCATCCTGGCCGTCCTCGCCCTCCTCGCCATCCTCGTGATCGGGCTGTACAACCGGCTGGTGGGGCTGCGCCTGCGCGCGCAGAACGCCTGGTCCGACATCGACGTGCAGCTCAAGCGGCGCGCGGACCTGGTCCCCAACCTGGTGGAGACGGTCAAGGGCTACGCCGCGCACGAGAGCGAGACGCTGGCCGCCGTCACCGAGGCCCGCACCCGCGCCGTCGCCGCACAGGGCGCGGGGCCCGCGGAGCGCGCCGAGGCGGAGGCCGGGCTGACCGCCGCGCTGCGCGGGCTGACGGTGGCGGTGGAGGCGTACCCGCAGCTGCAGGCGTCCGGCGGGTTCCGCGACCTGCAGGGTCAGCTGGGCGGCATCGAAGAAGCGGTGCAGAACGCGCGGCGCTACTACAACGCCGTGGTGCGCGACCTGAACACCGCCATCATGACCTTTCCCAGCAACCTGCTGGCGGGGCCCCTGGGCTTTCAGCCGCGCGAGTTCTTCGAGGCGGCGCCCGTGGAGCGCGAGGTGCCCAGGGTCAGCTTCTAGCGCCGCGGCGGGACGGCCCGCCCGGCCGCCCCGCACCCCATCCACCGCAGGCATCCCCATGCGCCGCGCACTCCTCCTTCTCGGCGCGCTGCTGCTGACCCGGACAGCGCCGGCGGCCGCGCAGCACGACAGCAGCATCGTCATCCGCAGCTTCGACACGGAGCTGCGGGTGAGCCAGGACGGCACGCTGGACGTCACCGAGTCGCTGCGGCTGGCCTTCCACGGCCGCTGGAACGGCATCATCCGCGACCTTGCGCTCGACCACCACACCGCGCAGGGACGGCGCGAAAAGCTGGACGTGGAGGTGGTGAGCATCACCGACGGGCGCGGCGAGCGGCTGCGCGTGGAGCACGGGGGCGCGGACGACTCGTGGCTGCGGCGGATGAAGATCTGGATTCCCGGCGCGCACGACGCGGAGCGCACCCTGGTGATCCGCTACCGGGTGCGCAACGCCATCCGCTTCTACTTCGCCGCCGACACGGTCCCCGACTTCGACGAGCTGTACTGGAACGCCACGGGGAACGACTGGACGATGCCGATCGAGCGCGCCAGCGCGCGCATCGTCCTTCCCGGCGGCGCCCGCCCCACGCGGATGGCCGTCTACACCGGCTACGAGGGATCGAGGGAGCGCGACGCGGAGATCGACGTCGACGAGATGCGCGGGATCGTCACCTTCACCACCACGGACGAGCTGGACCCGGGGGAGGGGATGACGGTGGCGGCGGGATGGCCGGCGGGGGCGGTCGCCTCGCGCCCCACCCAGGCCCAGTACCGGCGCGCGGAGGCGATGCGGCTGTGGCCGCTGGGGCTGCCCCTGCTCGCCTTCATCCTGGCGCTGCGCGCCTGGCGCCGGAAGGGGCGGGACCCGAAGGCGCAGTCCATCGCCGTGGGATACGAGCCGCCGGACGGGATGACGCCGGCGGAGATCGGGACGCTGATCGACCACGAGGCGGAGATGCACGACATCACCGCCACGCTGGTGGACCTGGCGGTGCGCGGCTACGTGGGGATCGAGGAGCGCGAGAGCAAGCACCTGCTGGGGCTCATCACCAGCCGGGAGTACGTCTTTCACCTGCGCAAGCCGCGTGAGGAGTGGGGCGCGCTGGCGGAGCACGAGCGGCTCTTCCTGGACGCGTTCTTTCGCAGCGCGGTCAGCTCCGGCGCGGCGTGGGAGGACATCCGCGCCACCTTCGCCGAGGCCGCGCGGGTGCGGGAGCGCGGCGGCGACTTCGATCACGAGGCGTTCGGCGCACAGCTGGCGCAGGCGGGGACGCGCGCGACGGAGACGGTGCGGCTGTCGGAGCTGACCAACCGCTTCTACAAGTCGCTGCCGGGGATCCGCGACGCCATCTACGAGAGTTTGGTGCGCCGCGGCTACTACGTGCACCGCCCCGACCAGGTGAAGGGGTCGTGGGTCGGGATGGGGATCGCCGTGCTGGTGGTGGGGCTGGTGGCGGCCGGGTTCTCGGCGGAGCAGTCGTTTTCGTGGATGGCCACCTGGGCGCTGGTGCTGGGGGCGGTCGCCAGCGCCATCGTGCTGGTGGTCTTTGGCCTGGTGATGCCGGCGCGGACGCACGCGGGGGCGCGGGCGCG
>DASTNU010000037.1:0-2431 GCA_035720605.1 Longimicrobium sp.
CCGAGATCGAGGCCGCCAAACACCTGGTGTACCACGCGGCGTGGCTGCGCGAGCAGGGCCGGCCGTACACGAAAGAGGCGTCGATGGCCAAGCTGTTCGCCTCGGAGATGGCCATGCGGGCCACGACGAAGGCGGTGCAGATCCACGGCGGCTACGGCTACACCAAGGAATACCCGGTGGAGCGCATGATGCGCGACGCCAAGATCTGCGAGATCGGGGAGGGGACCAGCGAGATCCAGCGGCTGGTGATCGCCCGCAACCTCCTCCGCGAGCTCTCCCACTGAACGGCGGGCCGCCCGCGCTCCGGCGTGCCGGCGGCCCTTTGCAGAGGCACCGATGGAGAAGCACAGGCACCACGGGGGACGCGCGCGCGCCCCTCGCGCGCGGCCGTCCCCCCCGCCGGGGCTCGCCCGGCGCCCCCCGCACCCGTGCGAGGCGGCGTGAAGCGCGAGATCCTGATGAACACCACCGCCCGCGAAACCCGCGTCGCCATCCTGGAAGACGACGTGCTGGTGGAGCTGATGGTGGACCGTCCCGACGCCGCCCGCATGGTGGGCGACGTCTACAAGGGGCGGGTGGAGGCCGTGCTCCCGGGCATCCAGGCCGCCTTCGTCGACATCGGCACGGAGAAGGCGGCGTTCCTGCACGTGAGCGACGTGGCCCTGGAGGACGGCGGCGACGACGACGGCGACGACCCCGCCGACGACGCGGCCGAAGCCTCTGCCGCCGCGAACGGCGGCGGGGGCAACGGCGGCGGGGGCGGGGGAGGAGGGCGGCGGGGACGGAACTACCCGCCGATCCAGGACGTGGTGAAGAAGGGGCAGGACCTGCTGGTGCAGGTGAGCAAGGAGCCCATCAGCACCAAGGGACCGCGCGTCACCGCCAACATCTCCCTCCCCGGGCGCTTCCTGGTGTACATGCCGGGAAGCAGCCACGTGGGCGTGTCGCGCAAGATCGAGGACCGCGAGGAGCGCGCGCGGCTGCGCCAGCTGGCGCGCGAGGTGCTGCCGGACCGGTCCGGCGGCGTCATCGTCCGCACCGTCAGCGAAGACCTCACGCGCGAGACGTTCGAGCGCGAGCTCAAGTCGCTGATGAGCACCTGGGGGCAGATCCAGAAGAAGGCCAAGCGTTCCCGCGCCCCCGCGGCCGTGCACCGCGAGGCCAAGCTCACGGCCGGCATCATCCGCGACCTGTTCTCGCAGAAGGTCGACTCGCTCACCGTCGACAGCAAGAACGTCCACGACGAGGTGGTGGCGTACCTGGAGCAGGTGGACCCCACGCTCGTCCAGCGGGTGCACCTGTACACCGACGCGATGCCGCTCTTCGACTCGCGCGACCTGGAGCGCGAGATCCGCGACGCCTTCCAGCGCCGGGTGAACCTCCCCTCGGGCGGCTACATCATCGTCGAGCCCACCGAGGCGCTGGTCTCCATCGACGTCAACACGGGGCGCTACACGGGAAAGAAGGACCCGGAGAAGACGATCCTGAAGACCAACGTGGACGCGGCGCGCGAGATCGCGCGGCAGCTGCGGCTGCGCGACGTGGGCGGCATCATCGTCTGCGACTTCATCGACATGGAGTCCAAGGCGAACCGCGAAAAGGTGCTGCAGGAGCTGCGGCAGCACCTGGCCCGCGACCGGGCGCGCACCAAGGCGTTCCAGGTGAGCGAGCTGGGGCTGATCGAGATGACGCGCCAGCGGGTGCGCGCCTCCCTCTACCACACCCAGACGGAGCCCTGCCCCACCTGCGACGGCACCGGACGCATCTTCACCCCGGAGACGGTGGTGCGGCGCATCGAGCGGGCGCTGCGGCGGGCGGGGGCGGAGGGGAAGGACCGGCAGCTCACCATCCGCGTGCACCCGGAGGTGGCGCTCTTCGTCATCGAGCAGGAGCCGAAGTTCCTCAAGGACCTGGAGAGGACGCTCAAGCTCACCCTCCAACTGCGCGACGACCCGCTCCTGCAGCCCGACGAGATCCGCCTCGTCGCCGCGAACACCCAGCAGGACCTGTCCGCGAAGTACAACCTGGGGTGACGGGTGGCGGGTGATGGAGTGATAATGAAACGGACCGGGCGCACGCGGCGAGGCGTGCGCCCGGTTTCGTTTCGGATGGGTAGTCCCCGGTTGCGGACGCGCAGGTGCGTGGGACGCCGCACACGGTCGGGCCGCCGAGTCCGCGCAGGCGGACTTTGCGAATTTCCAGCGGCGAACTTATTCGCTCCCGCGGGCCGGACGGCACGTTATCCGGTCAGAAGCGCAATCGGTATCATTCTTTCCCGCGGGCCGGACGGCACGTGATCCGGTCAGAAGCGCAATCGGGATCACTCGCTCCCGCGGGCCGACGGCACGCGATCCGATCAGAACCGCAATCGGCATGATCCGCTCCGGCTGACGGCACGGCGATTCCCCGCTCAGATTCGCGGGGCACTAAC
>DASTNU010000038.1:0-5717 GCA_035720605.1 Longimicrobium sp.
CACCCGGCGGAGTCCAGGCGGCGGTCGATGTCGTAGGCGGCGCTGATGAGGGAGAGGTGCGTGAAGGCCTGCGGAAAGTTGCCCAGGTGCTCGCCGCTGGGGCCCAGCTCCTCCGAGAACAGCCCCACGTGGTTGGCGTAGCTCAGGATCTTCTCGAAGACGAAGCGCGCCTGCTGCAGGTCGCCGCCGCGCGACAGGCACTCGGCGTACCAGAACGAGCAGATGCTGAAGGTGCCCTCCTGGTCCGCGAAGCCGTCCGTCTCCCCGCCGTGCAGCGCGTAGCGGCGCACCAGCGAGTCCTCCACCAGCTCGCGGCGCACGGCGCTCATCGTCGACGTCCAGCGCGGGTCGGTGGGGCTGATGAAGCGCAGCAGCGGCATCAGCAGGCACGAGGCGTCCATCACCTCGCGTTCGGGCGACTGCGTGAAGGCCTGCTTGCGCTCGCTCCAGAACTCGTCGAAGACGCTGCGGTAGATCTGGTCGCGCACCTCCAGCCAGCGCACCATGGGCGCGGGAAGCGAGCGGTGCTGCGCCAGCCGCACGGCCCGGTCCACCGCCACCCAGCACATCATCCGCGAGCTCAGGTACGGCCGCTCGCCCTGGCGGATCTCCCACAGCCCGTGGTCGGGGCGGCGCCAGTGCTCGCACACCCAGTCGACGATGCCGGTCAGCGTGTTCCACAGGTCGTACGACATCGGCTCGCCGTACTTGTCGTACAGGTACACCGAGTCCATCAGCGCGCCGAAGATGTCCATCTGCAGCTGCGCGGCGGCGGCGTTCCCCACCCGCACCGGGCGCGACCCGCGGTATCCCTCCAGGTGCGTCAGCTCGATCTCCGGCACCTCGTGGCAGCCGTCCAGCGCGTACAGCGGCTGCAGCGGCACGCCGTCGCCCTCCTCTCCCACGCGGTCGGCGATCCAGTGGATGAAGCGCCCCGTCTCTTCCGTCAGCCCCAGGCGGATGAGCGCGTACAGGGTGAAGGCCGCGTCGCGCACCCAGGTGTAGCGGTAGTCCCAGTTGCGCACCCCGCCGATGGACTCCGGCAGGCCGAAGGTGGGCGCGGCGATGAGCGAGCCGTGGCTTTCGGAAAAGAGCAGGCGCATCACCAGCGCGGAGCGGTTGATCTCGTCGCGCCAGCGGCCGCGGTAGGTGGAGCGGCCGATCCACGTCCGCCAGAAGTTGGAGGTGCGCTTGAAGGCGTCCGCCGCGTAGCGCTGGCTGGCGGCGGGGCCGGCGTGCGCCTCGGCGCAGGCTTCCAGGATGAAGGTGGCGGTCTGCTCGTGCTTCAGCTCGAACTCCGCCACCGCGTCGCCCTCCGCGATGCGCAGCGGCACGGAGCCGCGCAGCCGCACGAAGGCCAGCCCGGCCCGCGCGGCGTCCTCCGGGGTGAACACCACCCCCTCGCCGTCGTCCGGCGCGGCGCGGTGCGGTACGGCGCCGTAACCGAAGCGCGGTGCGCAGCGCAGGGTGAACCGCACGTCGCTGCGCACCGCCTTCACCCGCCGCACCACGCGCCGCACGCCCTCCGTTTCGTGGACCGGCATGAAGTCGCTGATCTCCGCCACGCCGTCGGGGGAAAGGGTGCGGGTAAGGAGGACGTTGGTGTCGGGAAGGTAGATCTGCTTGCGGCGCGCGCCGTCGCCCAGGTGCGGATCGATGCGGAACACGCCGCCGCGCTCCGCGTCCAGCAGCGAGGCGAAGACGGAGGGCGAGTCGAAGCGGGGGGCGCAGAAGAAGTCGATGGCGCCGTCCAGCCCCACCAGCGCCACCGTGTTCAGGTCGCCGATGACGCCGTGGTCTTCGATGGGAAGGTAGCGGGAGTCTGCGGCCATCGGCTCCGTTGCGTCGGGGTTCGTGCCCGCCGCCGCGCGCAAAACCCTCGCCATCGGTGACAGGGTGACAAGGTGCACGGAATGATGGTCGCGCACGGAAGCGTCGACGAAGCCGCGCGCCCGGAGCTATCCACAATGCGACGTTTTATGCTACAGATCAAGCTTATTATTGCACGAAAGGACCGAACTGCACCCAGAGAAGCAAAGAAGGCAGGAATCGGAGGAACCGCGATCAGGTCTCCGCTTCTCTGCCTCCCCGCTGCTCTGCGTGAGTGCGGTTCCGGATTCTGGCTACGCCGAGTCCAGCGGGCAGCCGGGGGGCACGGGGATGGCGCCTTGCACGGGGGGATCGGGGAAATACTGGATGGTCACCTGCACCGACTCCGCGACCTGCTGGCCGAAGAGCATCAGCACCACCTGCAGCGCCTCGTCCAGGCTGGACGAGATGCCGCCGCCGGTGACGCGGTTGCGGTCCACCACGAAGCGCGGCCACTGGCACTCGGGGTCGTCGGGGTTCAGCGGAACCGGGTCGATGCCGGGAAACCGCGCAAAGCAGCGGATGAACGCCCAGTGCGTGGTGGCCCGGTAGCCGTTCAGCAGCCCCGCGGCGGCCAGCAGCATCGCCCCTTCGCAGACGGAGGTGACCAGCCGCGCGTTCGTGCTCCACCGCTTGAGCGCGTCCAGGTACGGGCCGCCCTTCATCAGCCGGTTCAGCGCCTTCGGATCCCCGCCGGGCACCCACAGTACGTCCAGGTGCTCCACCTCGTCGAACGCAGCCTGCGGAACGAGCTCCAGCCCGAAGCGCGTGGGGACGGAGACGTCCTTCCCCGCCTTCTCCGCCAGGACGAGCACCCTGAGCGCCCGCTTGTCGCCGATGGTGACGTTGCTGAACACCTCGTACGGCCCCGCCACGTCCAGCGGGTCCACCAGGTCGTAGATGGGGATGCCGATCGTCAGCGTCTCGGGCGTCGCGTCCATGCGGCCGTGGAGGGTGCGGGGTTGGGCGGGCGCCGGAGCGCCCGGGCCGGCCACCGGGTCGGGCGAGTAGATCCTTCGGTCGGCGCCGGAGCGAGGTGCGAGCGGAAGGCCATGCGCGGCGCCTCCCTCAGGATGACAACTCGTTGTGGTCGATGCAGTTATGCAGTTGAAGCCCCGCGCAGTTTGCGGGGCTTTCCGCAGTCGTTGCGGCGGCTTCAGCCGCTCAGCCGCGGGGCCGGCGATCGTGAGCGAGCCGCCGCCTCACCCCACGCCCGCCGGGGTGGCGGAGCGGTGGCGGCGGAGCCAGAACTCGCTCTCCGGCCAGCGGTCCTCGTCCGCGTAGTAGCGGGCGCGGGTGCGCAGGTAGCCGGCGAACTCCTGCTGCACGAAGCGGCGGTAGCGCGCGATCCCCGAATCGTCGCCGTTCGCCAGCAGGTCGCCGGCGGCGTAGGCGGCGAAGATGCCGCCGCGCAGCGCCTTCAGGATCCCCTGCGAGGAGAGCGGGTCGAAGGTCGACGCGGCGTCGCCCACGGCCAGCCAGTCGTCGCCGGCGGCGGGGTCCAGCCGCCGGGACCGCGCGGCGCGCACCACCGGGTCGCCGTCGGGCACCGCCCCCGCCAGCGACGCGCAGACGCGGGGGCCCGTCTCGCCCAGCAGCGCGTGCCAGGGCGCCTCCTCGTCCAGCCGCAGCCCGCGGGCCAGGTCCGTGTCCGTCATGCACGCCGCCACCCGCCGCCCGTCCGGCAGCGGCGCCGTGTACCACCAGCCGTCCGCGAACGCCTCCACCAGCGTGTGCGGCGCGCCCCGCCCCGCCGGCTGGCGGAAGAAGCGGATGAACCCCGCCAGCCGGTCCGCCGCCAGCGACCACGCCCCGCAGCAGCGCCGCGCCAGCCCCGCCCCGGCCCCCGTCGCGTCCACCAGGAAGCGCGCGCGCAGCGCGGACCCCGACGAGAGGGAGAGCCGCCATCCCTCCTCCTCGCGCGCCGCGTCCAGCACCCGCATCCCGCGGAGCACGGCCACGCCGCGGGCCTGCGCGTGGTACGCCAGCATCCCGTCGAAGGCGCCGCGGTCCAGGTGCCACCCCACCTGCCGGACGTGGAAGAGGAACTCGTTCTCGTGCGGCACGGCGGAGCCCCACGCCGCGGCGGTGCCGTACGCCGGGTGGTGGCCCTGCGCCGAGAACGCATCCCGCACCCCCAGGTGCTCCAGCACCTCCGCCGCGGGGGGAGGAAGCGTCTCCCCCACCCGCGGCGCGGCGTAGTCCGACGCCTCCACCAGCGCCACGGCGAGCCCCGGCGCGTGGGCGCGCAGCGCGAGCGCCATCGCGCACCCGCCGGGGCCGCCGCCCGCGATCGCGACGTCGTAGCGGTCCCCCATCGTCAATCCTGCAGCACGGCGTACCACGACCCCACCACTCCCGCCGGCGACACGCCGCCGCCGCTGCTGGGGTGGGGGATGGCGCGCACGATGGAGCCGACCAGCGCCCGCCGCTGCTGCTGGCCGTTGGGCCACACCGGCACCAGCCAGCCGATGTAGTCGTAGATCCACTCGTTCCCGTCCACCCACCCCTTGCCCTGGAACCACACCTGACCGGGGTTGCCGGTGGACATCGATCCCTGCAGCGCCAGCGACCACCCGTCCCCGCCGATGGTGCCGCCCAGCTGCTGGGTCCCCGCCTCCTCGATCTTCAGCGTGCCGAAGCCCAGCTGGACGGCGTTGAAGTCGGCGTTGCCGCTCTTGTCCAGGTGCAGGTCGGGGTCGTTGTAGAAGCTGCGGTACGTCCAGCTTCCCACGAAGGGGTTGCTCATCCGTCGTTCTCCGGGGTGCGGGGGGTGTACTCGGTGCTGTAGTACGGCGGCGTCTGCGGCGGGGGCACCAGGTTGCCGCTCATGTTCTGGTCGGCCCACCGGTTCCGCACCACGAAGCCCAGCCGCCACCACTCGGTGACCATCTTGAGGTCGCCTTCCTTGGTCTGCGGAACGCCGCGGGCCCACACCTCCCAGCTGTAGCCCGTCGGCTTCTCCCCCGGGGCGCCCAGCCCCACGAAGACGTCCATCGGCCGGTGGGCGGGCCACCACAGCGTCTCCCACACCCGCTCGCCCCGCGCCATCTGCGCGTCGCCGTCGCTCTCCGGGTAGACCAGGTTCCAGTCCAGGTAGGTGACGTTGATGGACTGGGTGGAGCACTCGTTGAAGTCCGCCTGCCAGGGGAGGGCCATGTACTTGGTGAGGTCTCCCGGCTGCAGCCCGCGGTCGAAGTCGTTCCTGTGGCTGAGCGAGGTGCTGATGTACGAGGTGAACTCGTTCTCGCTGGGGCCGGTGCCGGTGTTGGACTGCGCCGCCGTCTCCTGGAAGACGTAGAAGTCCGGGTCGGCCTTGATGCGGTACAGGTCCTCGTAGATGGAGGGGTTGCGCATCACCCACCCCACCTCGCCGCCGGGGCAGAAGGCGCCGCCCACCACGTTGGTCATCACCCCGCGGTCCAGGTCGGCGCCCGTGCGGTTCTGCCAGCCGGCGTACGGCTTCCAGGGATCGGGATTCCCCCATCCCTCCAGCTTCTCGTTGTAGAAGCGCCCCTCCGCCCACTGGCGAAGCAGGTAGTACTGCGTGTCCGTCAGCCGCAGGAACTTGGAGGGCAGGGTGTTGCTGATGGGGTTGTCGCCCGCCAGCAGCGGCATCAGGGGAAGGTTGTGCGTGCGGCCGTCGGGGTTGCCGCCCGCGAAGAAGCGGTTCTCCTCGCCGGGCTGGCGCAGCAGGTCGAAGAGGAACTTGCGGTAGGGGCGGTACTCGTCCACGGTGTGCGCGGCGATGGCGCGCTTGCGGCACTCCTCCAGCAGCCGCCCCGTGTGCAGCTTGCGCAGGTGGTCCTGCAGGGCGTTGCGCAGCCGGACGCCCAGCCGCGCCATCA
>DASTNU010000039.1:0-4090 GCA_035720605.1 Longimicrobium sp.
CGGAGCCGTGCAACTACCGCCTGGAGAAGCGCGTGGCCGAGCACCTCATCCACCTGGACGAACATGCAAGACGAGACGCCGCGGCGCTTTCTTGAGGCGCTGCCCACCCCGGTGGACCCCGAGCGGGTGCCCCTGGGCTACGCGCTCCTGACCGCGAACAACAGCGAGGCGCCGTACTACGCGGCGGCCCCCAGCGACCACCACCGCAGCCGGGCATACCTGTGCTTTCCGTACTACAAGCCGATCTCCCGGTCCTTCCGGCCGGGATGAGCTCCGCCGCCGCGGTGCTCGACGCCCCGGTGGGGGTGGAGGGCGCGGACGCCGGGGCCGACCAGCGGATCTTTCGCCTGTTCGCCTGCTGCATCCCCGTGCGCGGGGCGCGGCGCAGCACCCTGTGCGACCTGCAGCGGCAGAGCTACCGGCTCATCCCCAACGCCCTGTACGAGATCCTTACCGTGCACCGCGGGCGCACGGTGGAGGAGGTCAAGGAGGCGGTGGGGCACGAGCACGGCGAGACCATCGACGAGTACTTCGCCTTCCTGGTGGAGCACGACTTCGGCTTCTGGTGCGACGACCCCGACGCCTACCCGGAGCTGGACCTGACCTGGGAAGCGCCGGAGCGCATCACCAACGCCATCATCGACACGGGGCGCGACTCGCGGCACGACTACGCGGCCATCCTGGCCCAGCTGGACGAGCTGGGGTGCCGCGCCCTGCAGCTGCGCTTCTTTCACCCGCTGCCGCTGGCGGAGCTGGACGCGGTGCTGGCGCTGACCGGGCGCGGCCGGCTGCGCAGCGTGGAGGTGGTGGTGCCGCACGCCGGCGAGCTGGACGACGCGGCGCTGGAGGGGCTGTGCCGCCGGCACCAGCGGGTGTTCAGCGTCTTCGTCCACTCGTCCCCGGAAAAGCGGGTGCGGCGGGTGCGCGGCGGCATGGCGGTCATCTCGCACCGCACCGAGGTGGTGGACTCGGCCGCCCACTGCGGCGAGGTGAGCCCCGCCTACTTCATGGTCACGCTGGGCGCCTTTACCGAGGCGCAGGCCCACAACAGCTGCCTGAACCGCAAGATCTCCGTGGACGAGCGGGGCGAGATCCGCAACTGCCCCGCCATGCCGCGCACCTTCGGCAACGCGGCCACCACCTCGCTGCACGCCGCCCTGGCCGCGGACGGGTTCCGCGACCCGTGGCAGATCGGCAAGGACCAGGTGGACGTGTGCCGCGACTGCGAGTTCCGCTACGTGTGCACCGACTGCCGGGCGTTCACGCAGGACGCGGCAGACCCGCGCGCCAAGCCGGCCAAGTGCGCGTACGACCCCCATACCGCCCGGTGGCGGTGAGCGGCGCCCCGCGCCGCACACGCAGAGCAGAGGCACCATGCCCGTAAAATGGCTGCGCCGGCCCGGAGCACGCTTTCCGGTCTACCGGCAGATGGACTCGATGGACTGCGGCCCCACCTGCATGCGCATGGTGGCGCGCCACTACGGCAAGAGCTACTCGCTGCAGCACCTGCGCGAGACCACCTTCCACAGCAACCAGGGGGTGTCGCTGCTGGGGATGGGGCGCGCGGCCGAGGCGCTGGGCTTTCGCTCGCTGAGCGTAAAGACCACGATGGAGAAGCTGGCCACCGAGGCGCCGCTTCCCTGCATCGCGCACTGGAACCAGAACCACTTCGTGGTGGTGTACCGCGTGGCGCGGGGGCGGGTGTACGTGGCCGACCCCGGCGAGGGGCTGACGTCGTACTCGGTGGAGGAGTTCCAGCGCGGCTGGGCCACCACCGGCCCCGACGGGCGCCGGCAGGGGGTGCTGCTGCTGCTGGAGCCCACCCCCGCCTTCTACGAGCGCGGCGACGAGGGCGCCCGTTCCCGCAGCGACCTGCGCTTCCTGGCGCAGTACACCCGCGGGTACGGGCGCTTCTTCGCCCAGGTGGGGCTGGGAATGCTGGTGGCCAGCCTGCTGCAGCTGGTGTTCCCGTTCCTCACGCAGTCCATCGTGGACCACGGCATCACCAACCAGGACATCGGCTTCGTGTACCTGGTGCTGGTGGCGCAGCTGGCGCTGTTCTTCAGCCGCACCGCCGTGGAGTTCATCCGCAACCGCATCCTCTTCCACGTCGGCAGCCGCATCTACGTCTCCATCGTCTCCGACTTCCTCATCAAGATGATGCGGCTCCCCGTGTCGTTCTTCGACGCGAGGGCGGTGGGCGACGTGCTGCAGCGGGTGAACGACCACAGCCGCATCCAGCAGTTCCTCACCACCACCACCCTGAACGTGGTGTTCTCGGCCTTCACCCTGGCCGTCTTCACCACGGTGCTGGCCGTGTACAGCCCGGCCATCTTCGGAGTGTTCGCCCTGGGCAGCCTGCTGTACGTGGCGTACGTGCTCCTCTTCCTGCGCCGCCGCAAGGAGCTGGACCACCAGCGCTTCGCCGAGACCACGCGCAAGCACAACGCGCTGCTGGAGCTGGTGAACGGCATGCAGGAGATCAAGCTGGCCAACGCCGAGCAGCAGCGCCGCTGGGGGTGGGAGCGGGTGCAGGCCCGGCTGTTCCGCATCGAGCTCAAGGCGCTGGCCCTGGAGCAGGCGCAGGACGGCGGCGCCATGTTCATCAACGAGCTCAAGAACATCGCCGTCACCTTCCTGGCCGCCAAGCTGGTGATCGACGGCCAGCTGACGCTGGGGATGCTGCTGTCGGTGCAGTACATCCTGGGGCAGCTGAACACCCCGCTCAGCCAGCTGGTCTTCTTCGCCCACTCGGCGCAGGACGCCAAGCTCAGCCTGGAGCGCCTGGCAGAGGTGCACGAGCGGCAGGACGAGGAGAACCCCGACGCGCGGGTGCACGTGCTTCCCGCCGACCGCTCGCTGCGGCTGCGCGGGGTGAGCTTTCGCTACGACGGCGGCGTCAGCCGCGACGTGCTGCACGACATCGACCTGGAGATCCCGCAGGGAAAGGTGACGGCGATCGTGGGCGCCAGCGGCAGCGGCAAGACCACGCTGCTCAAGCTGCTCCTCAAGTTCTACGACCCGGCGCAGGGGGAGATCGAGGTGGGGGGCACCCGCCTGCGCAACCTCTCCAACCGGCTGTGGCGGGACCGCTGCGGGGTGGTGATGCAGGACGGCCACCTGTTCTCCGACAGCATCGCCGCCAACGTCGCCCTGGGCTCCGAGACGGTGGACACGGCGCGCATGCTGAACGCGGCGGTGGTCTCCAACATCCGCGAGTTCGTGGAGACGCTTCCCATGGGCTACAACACGCGCGTGGGGCGCGACGGCATCGGGATGAGCCAGGGGCAGAAGCAGCGCCTGCTGATCGCCCGCGCCGTGTACAAGGACCCCGAGTACCTGTTCTTCGACGAGGCCACCAGCGCGCTGGACGCCAACAACGAGCGGGTGATCATGGACCACCTGGAAGAGTTCTTCCGCGGGCGGACGGTGGTGGTGATCGCCCACCGGCTCAGCACGGTCAGGAACGCGGACCAGATCGTGGTGCTGGACCACGGCCGCATCGTCGAGCGCGGCACGCACGAGGAGCTCACCATCCGCCGCGGCGCCTACTACGAGCTGGTGAAGAACCAGCTGGAGCTGGGGAGCTGAGCATGGAGTCCCGACCCCGTCCCGCGGGCCCGGAAGGGCTGTTCCTGCTGAACGACCGCGGCGAGCGCATTCCGCTCCCCGCCGGCGCGAAGATCCTGGTGGACCGGCCGGTCCGCACCGCCGCCGAGCTCTCCGCCGCGTCCGCCGCATCCGCCGCGCCCGCTCCCCCCGCCGCGCCGTCCGCCCCGCGCCCCGCCGTGCCCGTGCCGCCCGCGGGCGAGGCGCGCACGGAGGAGCTGCAGGACCTGATCAGCCAGGTGCCCGGCTGGCTGGTGCGCTGGGGAATCACCCTGGTGTTCCTGGTGCTGCTCACCCTGCTGGGGCTGAGCTGGCTGGTGCGCTACCCCGTGCGGGTGCCCGGCGAGTTGAGCCTGACCACCCCCAGCCCGCCCGTGCGCCTGGTGGTGCCCGGCGGCGGCGTGGTGCAGCGCCTGCTGGTGGCCGACCAGCAGCAGGTACGGAACGGCCAGTGGCTGGTGGTGCTGCGCAACCCGGCGGA
>DASTNU010000040.1:0-2291 GCA_035720605.1 Longimicrobium sp.
GATGCGCATCCTCCACCGCCTCGCCGTGCTGTTCCCCCTGCTCGCCGCCGGGTGCGCGGGGAGCGAGGAGGCGGACGTCACCACCATCCGCTTCTGGGCGATGGGGCGCGAGGGCGAGGTGGTGGAGCAGCTGGTGCCGGAGTTCGAGCGCCGCAACCCGGGGATCCGCGTGGAGGTTCAGCAGATCCCCTGGAGCGCCGCGCACGAGAAGATGCTGACGGCGTTCGTGGGCGACGCCACGCCGGACGTGGCGCAGCTGGGCAACACCTGGGTGCCGGAGTTCCAGGCGCTCAACGCGCTGGAGCCGCTGGACGCCCGCGCCGCCGCGTCCGCGTCCACGCCGCGCGCGGACTACTTCGCGGGGATCTGGGACACCAACGTCATCGACGGGCGGACGTACGGGCTGCCCTGGTACGTGGATACGCGCGTCCTCTTCTACCGCCCCGACCTGATGGCCGCCGCCGGCTATCCGCGGCCGCCCCGCACCTGGGCGGAGTGGGTGGACGCGATGCGGAAGATGAAGGCGAGGATGGGGCCGGGGCAGCACCCGATCCTGCTGCCCACCAACGAGTGGCCGCAGCCGGTGATCCTGGGGATGCAGTCCGGCGGCACCCTGCTGCGCGGCGGCGGCCGCTATGGCGACTTCTCCAACCCCACGTTCCGGCGCGGCTTCCAGTTCTACGTCGACCTCTTTCGCGAGGGGCTGGCGCCGCGGGTGAGCGCGTCGGAGATCAGCAACCGCTACCAGGAGTTCGAGCGCGGCAACGTGGGGATGGTGATCACCGGGCCCTGGGAGATCGGCGAGTTCGGCACGCGGGTGCAGAGCGCGCCCTGGGCCACGGCGCCGCTGCCGGGGCCGGACGGGCCCGGCGTTTCGCTGGCCGGCGGCGCGTCGCTGGTCCTCTTTCGCGGGTCCAGGAACAAGGACGCCGCGTGGAAGCTCATCGAGTACCTGAGCGAGACCGCCACGCAGGTGCGCTTCTACGAGCTCACCGGCGACCTGCCGGCCCGGCGGTCGGCGTGGCGGTCGCCCGCGCTGGCGGAGAACCGGCACGCCGCCGCGTTCCGCGACCAGCTGGACCGCGTGGTGCCGCTCCCCAAGGTGCCCGAGGCGGAGCAGATCGTGAGCAAGGTGTTCGAGCAGGGCGAGCGCGCGGCACGGGGCCAGGCCACGGTGGAGCAGGCGCTGCGCACCCTGGACGGCGAGGTGGACCGCCTGCTGGAAAAGCGCCGCTGGATGCTGGACCGGCGGGCGGCGGCGGCGGGGCAGGGAGGGGGACGATGAGGAGCCTGGCTCGGCGCGCACCGCAGGGGCCCCTCCCCCCGGCCCCCTCCCCGCACAAACTGCGTGCGGAGAGGGGGAGAACTTCGAACCCGTTTCGACGGACACTCTGCCGCCCGCCGGCGCCCCCCATCCCTGGCCCTTCCCTCACAAACCGCGTGGGGGAAGGGGGAGAGGAACCATCGTGCACCCGTGGCGGACTTCCCGAGCGGGTGGCCGGTGGTAGCGGGAGAAACCTGCCCCCGCACCACCCCTCCCCCGAAGTTGGGGCAGGGGTCGCCGGCCGTTGCGAGGAACGCGCAAAAGGCCCGGCGGGGGAGAGGGGCCCCCGCGCAGCGGGCGCGGGGGAAAACCGTCCCGTGCTGGAAATCCACCGCCCGGCGGGTCTGCGCCCATGACCGACACCACCACGGGCACGGCGGAGATCAGCGTGCGCGCCGACGCCGGGCTGGCGGCGGCCCCGGGGCGGGGACGCGCCGGCCTGCGCGCGCCGGGGGAGCGCAACCCGGCCGCGTACTGGTTCCTGGCGCCGGCGCTCGTCCTGATCTTCACCTTCTTCTTTCTCCCCGTGGTCGCGGCGCTCGCGCTCAGCTTCACGGATTTCGACATCTACGCGGTGGGGGACCTGGACAACACGCGCTGGGTGGGGCTGCGCAACTACACCCAGCTGCTCGACACGCCGCTCTTCTGGCAGGCGCTGCGCAACACCTTCTACTTCGCGCTGGTGGGCGGGCCGCTCTCCATCGCCGTGTCGCTGGCGGCGGCGCTGCTGCTGAACCAGAAGCTCGTGCGCTGGAAGGGCTTCTTCCGCACCGTCTACTTCGCCCCGTTCGTCACCACGCTGGTCGCGGTCGCCATCGTGTGGCGCTACCTGTACCACACCCGCTACGGCCTGCTGAATTACGTCCTCGGTGCCGTCGGCGTGGGGCCGGTGGACTGGCTGGGCGACCCGCGCTGGGCCATGCCCGCCATCATCCTGATGACGGTGTGGAAGAGCTTCGGCTACAAC
>DASTNU010000041.1:0-13332 GCA_035720605.1 Longimicrobium sp.
CAGCCATTCCACGACGTGCCGGAGGGTGTCTGCCGTGGTGACCTTCAGGTCGAGTGGAACCCACCTGCCTTCGCGCTGCTCGACGCGCAACGCGACCACGCCGTGCATCCCGATCCCACCCGGATCGTAGCCGATGACGAACCCCTCGCTCACAATTCGCCGCGGAACGCGCGGTGCTGCAAGCTGGCGAACAGCGCGTCCAGCTCCGCCAGTGACGCTCTTTGTGTCGCCTTTAGCCGTTGCACAGCCGCAAGGCGGCGCGCGAACTCGCGCTGAAGCGGAAGCGGTGGCACAGCAACTAGCGCAGCTTTTAACGATGTGACATTAAGGTGCTTCTGGACCTGACCTCTCTGTTCGCCAAGCACGATTTGCTGACCACCCCTTGAGTTGAAATACCAGCAAAGATATGCTGGATGAACTCGGCTTGGATTGGGTGTAACAATTAGCAGATCAATCGCGTTAATTCCACTAAGCTCTCTCGGGATGATGGCTGCCGTCCCCGGCTTTCCAGATCTAACTATCACAATATCATTCTCCCACACCCGAGTTTTCGAAAGCCTTTCGTTATCATCTGGCGAAAAGAAAACTAAGTCATCGCTGACAATTTCGTCTCGCCGCACATTGAGCGAACGCAGTGCGGGCACGCCGCTGGGACGGTAGTAAGATGCAGGTTGGACCACAATACCAACCGTGACGCGGCTACAGATATTCCCGACATCTTGCACGGGCCAGTTCATGCTGTTTGTCCCGGGATCTCCAAACAAATCAAAAAACACCGCGTCTGCCAGCATCTCAAGTTGCGCGAGCGCTGCACGGCGCTGCGCCCGCAACGTCTCCGCCCGATCCAGCACCTCCGCGATGCGCCGCTGCTCGGGGAGCGGTGGGAGTGGAACTTCGAATTCTGCCAATGCCTTTGGACTGAGCCGCGGCAGATTTGCGCCTGTCGCCCTTGAGTTGGCGAGCGCAACCATAGTCCGTTGCAAAAGGAAGTATGCCAGATACTCGCGATCCACTTTACTGCCGGGCAACACCGGCAGGATATCAGTACTACAGATCCCCGCAAAATAGGGCCGGGCGATTTTGGCCAGATACGGCCGGAGCTTACCATAAAGAAGGTGCTGTGGCGTGAAGGCGAACTTGCTGCTCACCAACTCCCCTCGATCCACGGCGCGTACATTGATAAAGCCACCACCGGACTGAATGTTCTCTAATCCCACGTAAAGCGTTCCCGGTGCAATGTCGGACGCATCTACGCCTTTGCGTTCAATGGTTGCGACTTTTCCAAGCGGGACCGTTCTCCAAGCCTTCATCCCAGCATCCCCTCCAGCTCGCGCATTCCCTGCTGGATCTCCGCCTCCAGGCGGTGCAGCTCCGCCAGGATCTCGCGGGGGGCGCGGTGCTCCACCTCTTCGTGCACCACTTCCTTGTAGCGGTTCAGCGACAGGTCGTAGCTCTGCGCGACGATGTCCGCCTTCGGCACGCAGAAGCTTTGCGCGGTGCGCGGGCGCTCGCGCTCGGCGCCGTCGCGCTGCGCCCAGCGCGCCAGCACGTCGGGCAGGTTGTTCCTGGCGTGCTCCGCCGGCGTCAGCGGGGTGCGCGGCGTGGGGCCGAACCTGTCTTCCGGCACCAGGTCCGTGCGCTTGTCGTCCAGGCTCTTGCCGTCGGCCTGCACGTCGTAGAACCAGACGTGGTCGGTGCCGCCGCTGTTGGTCTTGGTGAAAAGGAGGATGGCCGTCGACACCCCCGCGTACGGCTTGAACACGCCGCCGGGGAGCGAGACCACGCCGTCCAGCTTCTGCTCCTCCACCAGCATGCGCCGCAGCTCGCGGTGCGCCTTGCTGCTGCCGAACAGCACCCCGTCGGGCACGATGACCGCCGCACGGCCGCCGGGCTTGAGCAGGCGCAGGAACAGCGCGAGAAAGAGCAGCTCCGTCTTCTTGGTCTTGACGATCTGCAGCAGGTCCTTCGCGGTGTTCTCGTAGTCCAGGCTCCCCGCGAAGGGCGGATTGGCCAGCACCAGCGTGTACTGCTCGTCCTCGCCCGCGTGGTCCTGCGCCAGCGAGTCGCGGTAGCGCACGTCGGGGTTCTCCACGCCGTGCAGCAGCATGTTCATGCTGCCGATGCGCAGCATGGTGCTGTCGAAGTCGAACCCGTGGAACGCGCGGTGATGGAAGTGCTCGCGCAGCCGCGTGTCGTGCAGCACCTGGGGGTGATGTTCCCGCAGGTACTCGCCCGCCGCCACCAGGAACCCGCAGGTGCCGCTGGCGGGGTCGCAGATCACGTCCAGCGGCTGGGGCGCCGTGAGCTCCACCATCAGCCGGATGATGTGCCGCGGCGTGCGGAACTGCCCGTTCTGCCCCGCCGTGGCGATCTTGCCCAGCATGTATTCGTAGACGTCGCCCTTGGTGTCGCGGTCTTCCATGGGCACCGCGTCCAGCAGGTTCACCACCCTGGCCAGCAGCGCCGGCGTGGGGATGGTGAAGCGGGCGTCCTTCATGTGGTGCGCGTAGGTGCTGCCGTCGCCGCCCAGCGTGCGCAGGAACGGAAAGACGTGCTCCGCGACCACCGCGTACATCTCCGCCGGCGCAAAATGCTTGAAGCGCGACCAGCGGAAATCCTCGTACGGCCGCCCGCGCGCGTCCGCACCCTCGGGAAAGACGCGGCGGGCCATCGGCTTTCCCAGGCGGCTGGCCTTGTGCTCCTCCAGCGTGTGCAACTCGTCCAGCCGCTTGAGAAAGAGCAGGTAGGTGATCTGTTCGATGACCTCGAGCGGGTTGGCGATGCCACCCGACCAGAAGCTGTCCCAGATCCGGTCGATCTGGTTGCGAATTTCGCCCGTGAACATGGGGTGGGGAGCGTAGAAAACGAGAGATGACGTGGGACCGGGAGTCTAACCGCACGGCCCCTGCCACACAAGGCGGATGCCGGGTGCGCGGCAGCCTTCGCCCCGGACGACTGCAGCAAAATCCCCACGCCGCGCGAGGTCGCGCAGCGTGGGGACGTAATGGGCCGGGTGGGACTCGAACCCACGACCAACGGATTAAAAGTCCGCTGCTCTACCGACTGAGCTACCAGCCCGCAGGCGCGGAATATAGCCCAATCCCGGGGTTTGCTCAACGGCGCGGCCGCGCGACCCGGACACTCAGAGCGAGCGGCCGCCCCCGCGCGAAGATCCACCGCCTCCGCGGCCTCCGGACCCGCCGCCGGGACCCCCGAACGGGCCGCCTCCCCGCAACCGGGGATTGCGGCCACCGCCGCCGTCCCGCAGCCTCTCCGTAACGTCGCGCTGGAAGATCGCATCGCCCAGCCGCCCCTCCCCCTCGAAGAAGGCCCGGCGCTCCATCTGCACCGCGACGCGCTCCATGCTCTCCCCCGCCTTGATGGCGCGCGCGGCCTCCCTCAGCAGGTCGGGCACGCTCACGCCGGAGAGGATGTCTGTCCGGCCGCCAAGTCTGCCCACCGCCTGGGCGAAGCGGCCCGCCTGCTCCACGTCCAGCTGTGTATCCAGCGCCACGTCCAGCAGCTGATGCGCAAGGTGTGGGGGCCGGCCGGGATCGCGCGACCTGAAGACGGGCGCGTCGCCACGCGTCACGGAGGAAGCCAGCTCCGCCTGCAGTGCCTGCAGCAGCTGGCAGGAGCGCAGCAGAAAACCGGAGAGCTCGCGGTCCGACGAGACGAACTCGGGCCGGTCGGCCACCGCCCGCACCCTCGCGAACGCGCCGGCTCGCGACTCCGCCGGCTGGGGACCGGCAACCTGCGTCACGTACAGCAGGTGGGTGGGCGGCAGCTTGTCGATGAGCTGCGTGAGGCGCCCGAGCACGTCGTCCGCGGCGGGGCCCAGGCGCGCGAGCGAGGCCGGGTCCAGCAGGATGAACCGCACCGTCGCCAGTTGGGCGGCCCGCAGCTGGTTCACGTACGACAGGTCGAAGGGAAGCAGGTTGAAGAGCTCGGTCAGCGCATCCACGTCGTCGGGCGCCCAGCGCCGGGAGCGGTAGGTCGCAGAACACTCGTCGTTGCACCGGCCGATGATCTCGCTGAGCCGGCTGCCGCCCGCGAACGGCTTCCAGTCGCCGATGGCGGTCTGGGGGCGCGGGTCTGCCACCGCCAGCACGTCCAGCACCGGTCCCCTGTGTTGATCCGTCATGGTTCGTCTCCTTGCGGGTCGTGCCTCCACGCGGGCCACTGGTCGACGACCTCTTCCATCGCCTCGGTGAAGGCTCGGTACAGGTGCTTCTTCTGTCCCTTGAGCGCCGCGGGAAAGTCGGCGATCGCGGTTTCGGTCGCGAAGCCGGCCTCGATCGCGAGCAGGAGGGTGTGCAGTCGCTCGCTGAACGCGCGCGGCTGCTCCGCGGCCCACGCGGGCTCCCGCTCCACGTTCTCCTCGATCTCGTCGCGCAGGGCCCCCAGCACCTCCTCCACCCGCGCCACGTCCTGCCGCCGGCCGATCGCGGTCCCCCGCACGCGGCCGAGCACCCGCGCCAGCTCGCGCGCCAGGGCGTGGGCCCGCAGGTAGTCGGGCGAGCGGACGCCGATGTCGTCGATCCACCCCTTCGGCATGGTCCACCCCAGACCGGCCAGCGAGAGCAGCGCCAGCACCAGGCACGCCCAGCGGGCGCCCCACCCGTCCGTGTCCGGCACCGAGAGCCGCCACACGCCGTACGTCCCGCCGAACGCGAGAGCCAGGTAGAGCGTGGCGGTCGCCAGCGTGCGGAGCAGCACGCGCTGGGGCCACAGGTACGCGCGCCGCACCTGGTAGCGGATGGTGAGGAGGTAGACGAGCGCCGACACCGCCGTCAGCAGGATGGCGGGAATCCACAGCCAGTTCGGGCGGGAGAGGACGTCCACCAGCCGGCGCAGGGGATCGTCCGCGGCGAGGGAGAAGACCAGCAGAAGGAGCGCCGCCACGCCAAAGGGCACGGCGTGCATCCAGAGCGAGTACCCGTTCTTCAGGAACAGCACCCGGTCCATCGCCCGGGCCGCGCCGCCACCGTTCCGCGCCATTGTCGCCGTGTCATCGTCGGGTGCGCGGCACCGCAGCCGCGCGGATCAATCCAGCCGGGACCGCCGCCGTTCCGTCGCACGTCCCTTTGGTCGGGCGCAGTGCGGCGATTTCCGCAATGTAATACCGAAACACGGCCGCACGCAGAGGAAGCGGAGGAAGCAGGGGGAAAGCGCCGACGTCCCCCGCTTCGTCTGTTTCCTCTGCGTGAGGCGTCTGTGCCTGATTCGCATCATCCCCCCAGCGCCAGCCGGATCAGCGCGACGGCGAGGATCGGCAGCAGCAAGGCGAACAGGGCGTCCATCCACAGCCCCGCGCGCACCATCTGCCGCATGGTGATCCGCCCGGTGGCGTAGGCGATGGCGTTGGGCGGCGAGGCGACGGGAAGGACGAAGCCGCCGCTGGCCGCCAGCGTGGCCACCACCGCCAGCACCAGCGGCCCCTGCCCCACGGCCACCCCCAGCGAGGCGATCACGGGAAGGAAGGTCACCGCCGCGGCCGTGTTGCTGGCCACCTCGCTCAGCGCCACCAGCACCGCGGCCACCAGCACCGCGACCGCCAGCGGCGGCCACGCGCCCACCCCGCCCAGCGACTCGCCGATCCACCGCCCCAGCCCGGTCGCGGCGATCCCCTCCGCCAGGCTGAGCCCCCCGCCGAAGAGGAGGAGCACGTCCCAGGGGAGCCCCCCCGCGTGGTCCCAGTCCAGCACCCGCTCGCCGCCGGGCGTCCCCGCCGGCAGCACGAAGAGCAGCGCCGCGCCGGCCAGGGCGATCCCCGCGTCGGTGAGCCCGGGAATCCACTCCGCCAGCCACGGCCGCGCGATCCACAGCGCGTCGGTGAGCACGAACACCGCCGCCACCGTCCACTCCGCGCGGCCGATGCGGCCCAGCGCGCCCACCTCGCGCGCGATCAGCGCCCGCCCGCCGCGCACCTCGTCGCGCCCCAGCGGCAGCACCACGCGCGTCACCAGCAGCCAGGAGAGGGGGAGCAGCGCCAGCACCAGCGGCACCCCGACCAGCATCCACTGCAGGAATCCGACGTGGATGCCGTACGCCTCGTCCAGGAAGGCCGCCAGCAGCGCGTTGGGCGGCGTGCCGATCAGCGTCCCCAGCCCGCCGATGGCGGCGGCGTACACCACGCCCAGCAGGATGGCGGGCGGAAAGTTGGGCTCGTCCGCGTCGCAGCTCTCCACCAGCTCCACCACCGAGAGCGCGATGGGGAGCATCATCAGCACGGTGGCGGTGTTGTTCACCCACATGCTGATGAACGCCGTCGCGGCCATGAACCCGCCCACCAGCCCGGCTGGCCGCGTCCCCATCGCCCGCACGATGGTGAGCGCGATGCGGCGGTGCAGCCCCCAGCGCTGCATGGCGCCGGCGAGCATGAAGCCGCCCATGAAGAGAAAGACGACGGGGTCCGCGTACGGGCGCGCCGCCGCCTCCAGCCCGCGCGTGCCCAGCAGGGGAAAGAGCAGCAGCGGCAGCAGCGCCGTCACCGCCAGCGGCACCGCCTCCGACATCCACCACACCGCCATCCACACCCCCACCGCCGCCACCCGCCATCCCGCCGCGCCCAGCCCGCCCGGCGCGGGAAGCAGCGCCAGCAGCGCGAACGCCGCCGGCCCCGCCGCCACCCCGATCCGCTGGACGCGCGACGGCCCGGCGTTCCCCGTCTCCCCCGCGGAATCCGTCATCTTCTCCCCCCACCCGCTCTCCGGTTTACGTCGATGCAGGAGAGGGAACGATGCCGATGCGCGGCCCGCCGCGGCGTCGGGTGGATCACGCGATCCGGGTGCGGGATTCCCCTTCCGGAAAGGCAGATTTGGCCAATCCCTTCCCTGCTTACGGCATCACGCCGAAGGTGACGTGCGAGGGCATGGCGGACGAGCGGAAGACGCGCTGGGTGGCCTTCACGAAGTCGGATTCCGTGGCCTGGAAGATGTCCACGAACGTCTGCGGGTTGCGGTCGACGAGGGGGAACCAGGTGCTCTGCACCTGCACCATGATGCGGTGGCCGCGGCGGAAGGTGTGGTGCACGTCCGGCATCTCGAACTCCACCCGCGCCGGCTCGCCGGGGACGAACGCCTCCGGCCGCTCGCGGCTGTTGCGGAACCGCCCGCGGAAGGGCTCGCCGCGGATGAGCTGCTGGTACCCGCCCATCCGCACGGTGGGGGGGTCGGGGTCGGGCGTGCTGTCGGGGAGCACGTCGATCACCTTGACGATCCAGTCGCTGTCCGTGCCGCTGGTGGAGACGTGCAGCGTCACCCCGATCGGCCCCGCGATGGTGACGTCCTCCTGCAGCGGCGGCGTCTGGTAGACCAGTACGTCCGGCCGGGTGGCGGCGAAGCGCTGGTCCGCCGTCATGTACCCGTACGTCATCCCCGGCGAGATCCAGCTGATGTGCGGCACGGGGTGCGCCGGATCGCTCACGTACTCGTCGAACGCGCCGGCCCCGCCGGCGGGCGCCTCCCACCCCAGCGCCCCGCCTTCGCGCAGGTAGAGCGCGCGCGGCTGCGCGCCGCGCGGCGGCCAGGCGTCGTAGCGCCGCCAGGCGTTGGTCCCCGTCTCGAACGCGTACGCCTCCGCCAGCCCCGGGTCCGGCGTGCCCTCCAGGTGGTGGCGAAAGAAGGGGACGAACACGCTGTCGCGAAAGAACGGCCCCGTCTCGCCGAAGCGAACGTCGCCCAGCACGTCCGCCGGCCCCGAGCCCCACTGCCCGTGCGACCAGGGGCCGACCACCAGGTGGTTGGCGATTCCCGGGTTCTGCCGCTCCGTCGCGTGGTAGACGGCGAAGGGCCCGTACACGTCCTCCGCGTCGAACCAGCCGCCCACGGTGAGCACCGCCGGCGGCATGCGCCGCAGGTGCGGGGCGATCGCCCGGCGCTTCCAGTAGTCGTCGTAGTTGGGATGGACGGCCATCGAGTCCCAGAAGGCCACGCTGTCGCCGTACCACCGCTCCTTCACGTTCTTCAGCGGCCCCAGCTCCAGGAAGAAGCGGTACCCGTCCGGCGTGCCGATGTCGAACCCCGGCTGGCCCTCACTGGTGGGCGCGCGGCGCGGGAAGCCGAAGCCGTTGTAGAAGTGGAAGGTGTGGGCGAGGAAGAGCGCCCCGTTGTGCCGCCAGTCGTCGCCCACCCACCAGTCCCCCACCGGCGCCTGCGGCGAGGTAACCCTGAGCGCCGGGTGCGCGTTGATCCCCCCGACGGCGCTGTAGAAGCCGGGATACGACACGCCGTACATCCCCACCCGGCCGTTGTTGCCGGGGAGGTTGCGCACCAGCCACTCGATGGTGTCCCAGGTGTCGGTGCTCTCGTCGATGTCCTGGGGCCCGTCGTACGAGGTGCGCTGCGGCCGCGCGTCGTCGAAGGTGCCTTCCGACATCCACCGCCCGCGCACGTCCTGGGTGACCATGATGTAGCCCAGCCGCTGGAACGTGGCCCACGCGCCGCCCGCCGGGTTGTAGCGGTGGTTGCCGTAGCGCCCCACGCTGTACGGCGTGCGCCGCAGGATGATGGGATGCGGGCGCGACCGGTCCCTGGGCAGATAGATGGCCGTGTACAGCCGCACCCCGTCGCGCATGGGGATCAGCGTGTCCATCTTCACGAAGTTCTCCGCCACCCACACCGAATCCACGTCCTGCGCGGACGCGCGGTTCGGGGCGGCGAGGACCGGGAGGACGAGGAGCACCAGGAGGGCGAGCAGGCGTCTCATGCGCGGATCGCGGGAGTGAGGGCGGGAAAGCGGATCGAAATCGCGGCTACAACTTCACGCTGTCCGCCTCGCGAAGACCAGAGACGGTACAGTCCGCGCAGGCGGACTTCGTGATTTTCCAGCAGCGATTTCAATCGCCGGGCGTGGGGCTTGCGAGCGCACGGCCTGCTCTCCATTGCCGGGCGCGGGGCCTGCTTTCCATCACCGGACGCGAGCCCGGGCCATCTACCGTCGCCGGCTATTCCCTATTCCTTATTCCCTATTCCCTATCCCCCCTCACGCCTCCTCCGCCAGCACGATCACCTTGTCCTCGGCGGACAGCGTGAACCGCTCCGCCTTCCTCGGATTGAGCCGCACGCCGTACGACGCGTCGTGGTCGAAGGCCTGGCTGCACAGCCGGTAGCCGATGGCCACCTGCCCCTGCCGCCGCGCCGACTCCAGCACCGTGTAGAAGCTCACCGCCCGCCCGGGCTCCACGTAGTCGGCCGCCGGCTTCAGGTAGATCTCCGATCCCTCGGGGCTGAACAGCTCGTGGAAGACCGCCGCCAGCTCGCGGTTCTCCGACACCTGCGACAGCAGCAGGCTGATCAGCTTGTCGCTCACGATGAAGTCGTCCGCCCGCGTGGCGTCGGCCAGCTCGCGGTTGCGGATGTCCAGCATCTCGCTGACGATGGAGAAGTCCTGGTCCAGCCGGTCGGCGATGTCGCGCAGGTGCAGCAGGGTGATGAGCGTGCGCGCGTCCGCCTCCTGCGGGTCGGTGAGGTGGCCGCCCCCGTTCCGTTGCAGGTCGCTCAGCACGATGATGTGGTCGTAGCTTTCCACCTGCAGCGCGTCCAGCACCGCCCGGTCGCTGGTGTCGCCCGGCTTGAAGTAGACGCGCAGGTTCTGGAAGGTGCGCGAGGGAAGCACGTGCGAGCTCTGCGGCGCCTCGGGAATGGACTGCCGGTCCGCCACCACCTGCACCAGCGACCCCTCGCCCACGTAGTTGTCCAGCTCGCCCACGATGGTCCCCGCGAGGTCGTTCCACCCCAGGACCAGCGTGCGCTCCGCCGCCTGCGTCCGCGGGGTTGCGGTGCGGATGGCCTCCTCGTCGACCGCCGGGGGCGCGCCGGCGGAAAGGCGGATGGTGTCGTCGTCCGCGGAGATGGCGATGACGCGGTCCTCCGGGCCCAGCGGGGTCTCCATCGGCGGGTTGAGCTGGATGCGCCCGTCCGCGAAGCGCACCCCGATGACCGCCGAGTCCGCGTACGCGAACAGCGCCTCGCCAAAGCTCTTTCCCGCCAGCGACGGCTCGTGCTTGAAGTAGATCTCGTCCCCCCCGAAGTCCAGCAGCTCCGTGTACGCCACGGAAAGGCCCGACTGCCGGCACGTCTGCGCCGTCACCCGCGCGATCAGCTCGCCCGCGAGCACCAGCTGCACCTCGTCGCGCCCCACCATCCGCGCCACGTCGAAGTTCCTCTTCTCCCGCAGCGAGGCGACGATGTGGTAGCGGTGCCCCTCCGGCCGTCCCGGGGCGTTGGTGAGCGCCAGGATCACCTTGATGACGTGCGGATCGGGGTCCTCCACCTCCGGCGCCAGGATGATGACGGAGCGCGCGGCCTCGGGGTTCACCAGCTCCAGGTCCGCGGGATCGATCGGCGAGCCGTTGCGGACCACGATGCGGGTGCGCTTCGAATCCGGGATGCGGGCCGAGATCTCGTCCTGCATCTCCACCGCGTCCATCTCCGCCAGGATGGCGATGCAGGCGCTGCGCAGGTTCTGGTTGGCCTCGATCAGCTCCGACAGCACGGTGAAGATCTGCGGCGACCATCCGAGGATCACCGTGTGGTTCTTCTCGGCCACGAACGAGCGGCCCTTCCGCAGGTCGTCCAGCTTGGCCTCGATCCCCGTGGTCAGCACGCCGATCAGGGTGCTGACGATGAAGATGCCGCCCAGGGTGATGAGCAGCATGACGATGAGGAAGGGCCAGTTCCCCTCGTCGCCGCCCATGGTGCCGGCGTCCAGAGTGCGCATGAGCCCCGCCCACGCCAGCTGGATGAAGCCGCGCCCGTCCGGGTCCAGCCCCAGCGCCACCACCACGCCCGACGCGACGGCGATCAGCAGCACGGAGATCAGGAACAGCCACGCGATCAGCGCGATGGGCCCCTTCGACATGGTGTTGTCGAACCAGTAGCGAAGCCGGTCGCTCCGGCTGATGGTGTGGTGCATGGGGTGGATTCCGGCGGGAGGGAGGTTCGTCGTGCCGGGCGTGGGGGAGTGCCCGGCGGGGCGTGGGACGGACCTGCAGGTGGCGTAATCTTCAGCGCGGAGCGGACGGAGTCAACGATTGGGTGGTGCGGATCGGGAGAGTATGGGAACAGCGACGGATGCGCGTTGCAGTTCCAGGCCGCTGAGGTCGCCGTCCGCCCGCGGGAGCGAATGATGCCGATGGAGGATCCAGATCGGGAATCGCCGCGCCCGTGCCCAGGCGAATGGAATTCGCCGCCGAAAATTCGCAAAGTCCGCGTGTGTGGACTTTGCGGCCCCGGCCCCTCCCTTTGCGGCGTCTCAGCCCACGTGCGCGGCGAACAGGCGGTCCAGCTCGGCGGCGGGGTCTTCGGCCAGGCCGCCGTGGATGCGGCCGCACTGGATGACGTCCGAGCGGGGCGCGGTGAGCCAGTGGAAGCGCTCGGAGGCCGGGAGGAGGGCGACGGGGCCGGCGGCCGCGTCCCCCTCGGCGATGGCGCGCAGGTCGCGCAGGTAGCGGGCGAGCAGCGGCACGTCCAGGTGCGGCGCCATCTCCCGCAGCCTTTCTTCGTCCGCCAGCACGCGGATGCCCAGGAACTGCGCCGTCCGCGCGTGCAGGATCACCCCGACGGGGATGGCCGTGCCCAGGTGGGGGTGCGGCACCACGCACAGCACGGCGAAGCTGTACGCGACCCAGCGCGCGGAGGCGGCCGTCTCGCTCATCGGCGGCTGTGGAGGCGGCGGGGCGGCTCGCTCGCGGCCCGCTCGCGCGCCGTCATCGCCTCCGCCACGAAGGCGCGCGGCGGCTGGATGCGCGTCAGCAGATACGCGAGGTAGCGCTCGCGGGCGGCGTCCGGCGCCGGGAAGTCGGCGGCGACGGCGGGATCGGCGAGCAGCGCGTCGGGGACGCGGGCGACGATCTCCGCCAGCACGGATTCCGCCAGACGCGCGGAAAGCTCCGCGTCCGCCGCCTGCAGGTCGCCGCTGCCGCGCAGGAGCACGTGGTCCTTGATGAGGGGAAATGGCGTGCGTGTCCGCGCCTCGTCCACCGTGGGCCAGTTGTGCTGCGCGTACAGCGCCGCGCCGTGGTCGATGAGCCACGGACGGCGGTCCCATACCATCAGGTTGGGGTTGCGCGCGGTGCGGTCGGGATTCGTCGTGAACGCATCCAGCCAGACGATCCGCGCCGCCAGCTCGGGCGGGACGAGGTCTCCGGCGGAGGCGGGCTGGAAGTTGAAGGCGCCGTCCAGGTAGCGCAGCCCCACGTTGATCCCCACGCTCGCGCGCAGCAGGTCCTGGATCTCCGGGTCCGGCTCCGTCTGCCCGAAGTCCGGCAGCAGCTCGATCAGCGCCATCTCCGGCACCGGCAGCCCCGCCGCCTCCGCCATCATCCCCACCAGCAGCTCCGCGACCAGTGCCTTGGCGCCCTGCCCCGCGCCGCGGAACTTGGCCACGAACAGCCCGCCGCCATGCGTCTCCACCACGGCGGGCAGCGTGCCGCCCTCGCGCAGCGGCTGCACGTATCGCGTGGCGGTGTAGACCGGCAGCTCGGGCATGCGGCGGATGGCGCGGGTACGGGCGGATGCGGAAACGACGGTGCGCGAGCGGCAGTGCGCGAGCGGCAGTGCGCGGAAACTACGGGGAATCGCGGTGGGCGCCAGCCCGGGGAGCGATGCCGAAGCCCCGCGTGCGCGGGTGAGCCCTGATTGACTCACCGGGGCCGGGCAGGAGCGATCCACGCAGGCGGGCTCCTGGATCCTCTCCGGAAGCGACGTTTATCTGTTCGCCGGGCCGGGACGCGCATATGTTTGTCGCGCAGATGCACTCCTCTCCCTACCCCTTCCCGAAGACCGTGATGCCCATGCTGAAGCTCCACCTCGCTGACCTGCAGGTGACCTCGTTCGAGACCAATCCGGCCGCCGGCGCTGCGGGCACGGTCGTCGGCCACGACGGCAAGGCTCCCACCGGCGCGGAAGTGACCTGTCAGTTCTGGACTTGCAACGGATGCCAGACCGGCGGTTGCGACACCGAGTACCTGTCGTGCGGAGTCTCGTGCCAGTCGTGCGTGGAATCCTGTGGCGCGCTGGACACCTGCGACGCGATGGCGACCTGTCTGGCGTACCCCAGCTGCGCAGACACCTGCTGGCAGACCTGCTTCCGCTGCCCCGTCCCCTGAAATCCTCGGCCGCGGACGCGCAGGTGCCGGGACTGCCGCAGGCATCCCGCACCTGAGCGGGTAAACCCGCCGCTGGGAATGCCACAAGCCCTGTCTCGAGGCCGCTGTCGCGCCCCCCGAACAGGGCTTCAACCGCACCAGAGGCGAGATCCTGCGACGGGGCACCCACCCAGCCCGGGTACGGGCAGTCCGCGCAGGCGGACTTCGTGACGGTCCAGCAG
>DASTNU010000042.1:0-4003 GCA_035720605.1 Longimicrobium sp.
CCCGCCCTGTCCCCGCTCCGCCTCCGCCTCTGCCTCTGCTGCCCCTGTTCCTGCCCGCCGGCCGCCCCGCCGCCGCGCGGACCGCGGTCGACGCCGCGCCGCGAACCACGGTCGACGACGGGCCGCGGGAAGCGGTGGAGCCGCCGGGACGGAGGATGGACCGTCCCCGCCGCGCCCCGCTCCCCTCCCTGGACGAGCCCGCGCCCGTCCACGAGCCCCGCCTGCCGGTCTCCGTGGCGGAGGAGGCGCCGCCGCCCGCGTCGTCCGCGCCGCCCGCGCCGGTTCCCGGGCGCGCCCGCCCCGCGCCGCTCGTCCCCGGTTCGCCCGTCCCCGGCCCGCGGGAGGAGGCGGTGCGCGAGACGCGGCTGGTGACGCAGGCCACGGCCCCGGCGCCGCCCCTGCCGCACCACGTGGTGGAGCGCGCCGCGGCGGCCGCCCGCCCCGCCGCGGTGGAGGAGGACGACGGGGTGACGGTGGTGGAGGTGAGCATCGGGCGCATCGAGGTCTCCGCGCCCCCGCCGCTCCCACCCCGCCGCGCCGCGCCGGCCGGGCACCGCCCCATGAGCCTGGCCGAGTACCTGGAGCGCCGGCGCGGGAGGGGGCGATGAGCACCGCGGTGGCGGTGGCCGCGGTTACCGCGGTGCTCAAGGACCTGCTGGCCTCGGGGATGATCGACCACAAGGTGGGCGACATCGTGGGTACCGGGGTGACGATCTCGGCGGTGGCGCCCGACACCATCGACCTCACCGGCGGCAACGCCAAGCTGCGGCTGAACCTGTTCCTGCACCAGGTGACCCCCAACGCCGCGTGGCGCAACGCGGGGCTCCCCTCGCACGACGCGCGGGGAGTGCGCACGGCGGAGAACCCGCTCGCGCTGGACCTGCACTACCTGGTGACCGCGTACGGCCTGCAGGACCTGCAGGCGGAGGTGCTGCTGGGGTTCGCCGTGCTGCTGCTGCACCAGACGCCGGTGCTGGCGCGCAGCGCCATCCGCTCCGCGCTGGCCTCGCCGGCGACCGGCCCCATTTCCCCCAACCTGTCCAAGGCGCTGCGCGCGGCGGATCTGCCGGACCAGGTGGAGCAGATCAAGATCACGCCCGCCAGCATGAACACGGAGGAGATGTCCAGGCTGTGGTCCGCGCTGCAGGCGCACTACCGGCCGACCGCCGCCTACCAGGTGTCGGTGGTGCTGATCGAGAGCCGCCGCCCCGCGCGCAGCGCCCCGCCCGTGCTCACCCGCGGCCCGCGCGACCCCGGCGGGCGCGAGCGGGGGATCGTGGCCGAGCCCGGGCTGCTGCCGCCGGTGCCGATGATCGAGTCCGTGGAGCCGCCGGCGTCCCAGCCCGCCGCGCGCCTGGGCGACACGGTGAGCGTGACGGGCCACCACCTGAACGGCACGAACCGGGAGGTGGAGCTCACCAGCGAGCGGCTGGGGGTGCGGCGGACGGTGGCCGCGGCGGCGGGGGACGGCTACGCGCTGCTGCAGTTCGTCCTCCCCAATCTCCCCGCCGACTTCGCCACGGGCGTCTACCGCCTCGCCGCGCGGGTGCAGCGCGCCGGCGACCCGGGGCCGCGCTCCACCAACCAGCTGCCCCTGGTCATCGCGCCGGAGATCACCACGCCGCTGGTGCCGCCGCCGGTGGTGGCGCGCGCCGCCGGCACGGCGGTGGTCACCCTGGACGTGCGTCCCCGGGTGCGCCCCGGGCAGACGGCCTCGCTCATCCTGGGCGAGCGCGAGGCCCCGGCCGACGCCATCACCGCGCCCGCCGGCACCCTCACCTTCCGCTTTCCCAACGCCGAGGCGGGGACGTTCCTGGCGCGGCTGCGGGTGGACGGGATCGACTCGCTGGTGGTGGACCGCTCGGTGACGCCGCCCGTCTACTTCGACCACCGGATCACCGTCACATGAGCGCCCCCGCCGCGCCGGAGAGCTGGCACGACCCCAACCAGCGGCGCCTGGTGGCGGAGTTCGCGCGCCTGCGCGCCGCGCTGGGCGGCGAGCCGGCGCCCGACGCGCCCGCTGTCGACGCCGGCGCGGACGAGGGGCCGGCGGCGGTGGACTGGGTGGTGGAGCTCTTCGGCCTTTCCCCGTTCGAGCGCGACGTGCTGCTGCTGTGCGCGGGGGCGCAGATGGACGGCGGGGTGGCGGCGTGCTGCGCCGCCGCGCAGGGCGGCGCACGGCACGCCGCGCCCACCTTCGCGCTGGCGCTGGCCACGCTGGACGAGCCGCACTGGAGCGCGGTGGCGCCGGTGCGGCCGCTGCGCCGCTGGCGGCTGGTGGAGGTGGAGGAGGGGAGCCCCCCCACCACCGCGCCGCTGCGCATCGACGAGCGGATGCTGCACTTCCTGGCCGGCGTGGGCTACCTGGACCCGCGCCTCCATCCCCTCCTCCGCCGCCGCGAGCCGCCCGGCGCGGCCGCCGGCGGGCACGCGGCGCACGCCGCCGCCGCGGCCGCCGCCCTGCGCGCGGACCAGGGACCCCGCCCCCTGGTGCAGCTGTGGGGCGACGACCCGCAGGGGCAGGAGGACGTGGCCGCGCTGGCGGCGGCCGCGCTGGGGCTGCAGCTGTACGTGCTGCGCGCCGGCGACCTTCCCGCCGGCGCCGCGGAGCTGGACGCCTTCTGCACCCTGTGGGACCGCGAGGCGGCGCTCCTCCCCGGCGCGCTGCTGGTGCAGTGCGACGGCGCCCCGGCGCCCCCCGCGCTGGCGCAGCTGGCGGAGCGCACCGTGGGGCTGGTCTTCAGCGCGGCGCGCGAGCCGGTGCCGGTGGGCCGGCCCACCCTGCGGCTGCAGGTGGACAAGCCCGGCCCGCTGGACCAGAAGCGGCTGTGGGAGCAGGCGCTGGGCCCCGCGGCGGCGGAGCTGAACGGCGCGCTGGACGCGCTGGCCGCGCAGTTCCGCCTGAGCGCGCGCGCCATCCTGGCCGCCGGCGCCGAGGCCGGCGCCGCGCTGCGGGACAGCGACCGCCCGGACCGGGTGCTGTGGGGGGTGTGCCGCGCGCTGGGCCGGCCACGGCTGGAGGAGCTGGCCCAGCGCATCGAGCCCGCCGCCGGCTGGGACGACCTGGTGCTTCCCCCCGCGCAGGAGGCGGTGCTGCGCCAGGTGGCGGCCCACGTGCGGCGCCGGGTGCAGGTGTACGAGCGCTGGGGCTTCGCCGCGCGGGGGCGGCGCGGGCTGGGGATCACCGCGCTCTTCGCCGGGGAGAGCGGGACCGGAAAGACCATGGCGGCCGAGGTGCTGGCCGGCGAGCTGGAGCTGGACCTGTTCCGCATCGACCTTTCCGCCGTGGTCAGCAAGTACATCGGCGAGACGGAGAAGAACCTCGAGGAGGTCTTCGAGGCCGCCGGCGCCGGCAACGTCGTGCTCTTCTTCGACGAGGCGGACGCGCTGTTCGGCAAGCGCAGCGAGGTCAAGGACAGCCACGACCGCTACGCCAACATCGAGGTGAGCTACCTGCTGCAGCGCATGGAGGCGTACCGCGGGCTGGCCATCCTCACCACCAACCAGAAGCAGGCGCTGGACACGGCGTTCCAGCGGCGGCTGCGCTTCGTGGTGAGCTTTCCCTTCCCCGACGCGGAGCAGCGGCAGGAGATCTGGCGCCGCGCCTTTCCGCCGCAGACCCCCGCCCGCGGGGTGGACCCCGAGCGGCTGGCGCAGCTGCACGTGGCGGGCGGCTCCATCCGCAACATCGCCCTCAGCGCCGCCTTCCTGGCCGCGGACCAGGGCGGGCCGGTGGAGATGGGGCACCTGCTGCAGGCCGCGCACGGCGAGTACGCCAAGCTGGACCGCCCGCTGAGCGACGCCGAGACCCGGGGGTGGGTGTGAGCCGCCGCGTCCGCATCACCATCGACTCGCTGGTGCTGCGCGGGGTGCCGCCCGCGGAGCGCGCCGCCGTCGTGGCCGGGCTGCGCCGCGAGCTGGAGGCGCGGCTCGCCGCCCCCGGCGCCCTTCCCGCCGGGAGCCGCGCCGTCCCGCGGCTGGACGCGGGGACGGTGGCGCCGGC
>DASTNU010000043.1:0-4544 GCA_035720605.1 Longimicrobium sp.
CCATGGCGCCGACCGAAGGATCTACTTGCCCAACCTGAGTCCCTCCATTGCGCAGGTACACCGCCCCAAAAACAACCTCCCTCAGGTTTGGGGGGGAGGTGGGCGAGTCTTGCGAGCCCGGAGGGGGGTGCGGCTCGGCGCCTGCCGACGACATCTCCCCCTCTCCGCGAGGACCGAGCGGGGAGGGGGCCGGGGGGAGGGGGGAGGGGCCCTCCCTTCGGGCGCAGGGGAGGGAAGGCAGTGAAGGACTAAAGAGACCCTGACGGAGTACCCGATGGCTTCCGACTTCCGGGCCCGCTCGCTGGGCCATGCGCTGCGCTACAAGGGCAACGCGGGGATGTGGACCTGGCTCCTGCACCGCGTCACGGGGCTGGGCATCCTGGCGTTCCTCATCATCCACGTCATCGACACGGCGGTGGTGGTCTACTGGCCGGACTTCTACGACCACACGCTGGACATCTACCGCAGCCCGCTTTTCCGCGTGGCGGAGCTGCTCATCTTCTTCGCCGTGCTGTACCACGCCCTCAACGGGCTGCGCATCATCATCCAGGACTTCTGGCCGATCGCGATGATGCACCAGCGCCGGATGGCCTGGGCGGTCTCGGCGATCACGGCCGTCCTCATCCTCCCCGTCGCGTGGATCATGCTGGCCCCGCTCTTCGGCCTGCGCCCGGAGCCGGGGACGGAGCGCCACGAGCGGCGGATGCGGGAGCGCGGCGCGGTGGAGCGGGTCTACCTCCCCACGGGACCGGAGACCGGCGTGGTGGTGGAGGCCGGCGCGACGATGGGGACGGAGGGTGGCCGATGAGCACGCGCGCCGACGAAGCTCCGCCCGCCCGCGGGCCCGCCAGGCGCGGCGGCGGTTACGAGCGGCCGGGGACGGAGCTGGAGAAGAAGGGGAAGTTCGAGCTCTACTCCTGGGTGTTCATGCGGGTGAGCGGGCTGCTGCTCCTCTTCATGGCGCTCTACCACCTGTACTGGTGGAACCTGATGGTCGGGGTGGAGCACCTGAGCGCGGAGCTGGTTCTGGAGCGCTGGAACAACCCGCTCTGGCGGCTCTTCAACGTGGGCCTGGCCACCTTCGCCCTGCTGCACGGGCTGAACGGGGCGCGGTACAGCATCGAGGACTACATCCGCAAGCCGGGGGCGCGAAAGGCGGTGAAGGCCGTCGTCTACTTCGTGGTCCTGGCGGCGCTGGCCTGGGGCATCTTCGCCCTGCTGACCTACGACTTCGCGAGCGCGTCGCGCCGATGATCCATACGCACACCTACGACGCGCTGGTGGTGGGCGGCGGCGGGGCGGGGCTGATGAGCGCCATCTACCTCTCCCGCCAGCCGAATCTCCGGACGGCCGTCATCTCCAAGCTGTATCCCACCCGCTCGCACACCGGCGCGGCGCAGGGCGGCGTCTGCGCGGCGCTGGCGAACCTGGAAGAAGACCATCCCGAATGGCACGCGTTCGACACCGTGAAGGGGTCGGACTACCTGGGCGACCAGGACGCCATCGAGATCATGTGCGAAGAGGCGGTGCCCGTCATCATCGAGCTGGAGCACATGGGGCTCCCGTTCAGCCGCACCCCCGACGGCCGTATCGCCCAGCGCCCCTTCGGCGGGCACACGCACCACTTCGGGCAGGGCCCCGTCCGCCGCAGCTGCTACGCGGCGGACCGCACCGGCCACATGATCCTGCAGACGCTCTACCAGAACTGCATCAAGCAGGGGGTGGAGTTCTTCGACGAGTTCCAGGTGGTGGACCTGCTGGTGGCGGACGACGGGCGCTGCTGCGGGTGCGTGGCGTGGGAGGTGGCGACCGGCGATCTGCACGTCTTCCACGCGAAGGCCGTCGAGTTCGCCACCGGCGGCTTCGGGCGGGTCTGGTCGATCACCTCCAACGCGCACGCCAACACCGGCGACGGGGTGGCGGTGGCGTACCGGCGCGGCATCGCGCTGGAGGACATGGAGTTCTACCAGTTCCACCCCACCGGCATCTACCGCCTGGGGATCCTCATCACCGAGGGCGTGCGCGGCGAGGGCGGCATCCTGCGCAACGACCTGGGCGAGCGCTTCATGGAGCGCTACGCCCCGACGATGAAGGACCTGGCTTCCCGCGACGTTGTCTCCCGCGCGATCTCGAAAGAGATCCGGGAGGGGCGGGGGATCAACGGCAAGAAGTACGTCTACCTGGACGCCACGCACCTGGGCGCGGAGGTGATCGAGGGCAAGCTCCCCGACATCGCCGACTTCTGCCGCACCTACCTGGGGATCGACCCCGTCCGCGAGCCGATGCCGATCCAGCCCACGGCGCACTACGCCATGGGCGGCATCCCCACCGACATCGACTGCCGTGTTCTGGTCGATGGGAAGACGGTGATGCCCGGCTTCTACGCGGCGGGCGAGGTGGCGTGCGTTTCCGTGCACGGGGCGAACCGCCTGGGCACCAACTCGTTGCTGGACCTCGTCGTCTTCGGGCGGCGCGGGGGGATGGCGATGGCGGAGTTCTGCAAGACGGCGGAGCTGCCGCCGCTGCCGGCGAATCCCACGGCGTTCGCGGAGGAGCAGTTCAGCAAGCTGCTCGGCGTGCAGAAGGGCGAGCCGGCGGCGAAGCTGCGCGAGGAGATGCAGGACGTGATGCAGGACGACGTGGGCATCTACCGCACCGGCGAGGGGATGGCGAGCGCGCTGGAGCGCATCCGCGGGCTGCAGCGGCGCTATGCCGGCGTGGTGGTGGGCGACAAGGGGAAGCGCTTCAACACGGACCTGCTGGAGGCGTGGGAGCTGGGGAACCTGCTGGACCTGGCGGAGGTGACCACGGTCGCCGCGCTGAACCGCACCGAGAGCCGCGGCGCCCACATGCGCGAGGACTACGAGAAGCGCAACGACGCGGAGTGGATGAAGCACACGCTCACCACGCGCGGGGCGGACGGGAGCATCGACATTACCTACAAGCCGGTGACCGTGACGAAGTTCGAGCCCAAGGAGAGGGTGTACTGATGGCGGCCGCGACTGCTTCCGCTCGTCCCCGGGCCGGCGGCTCCGCGGCCGCGCGCGCCGCGAACGTGGCCGGGCACAAGCCGGTGACGCTGCGCATCCTGCGCTACAACCCGGAGGTGGACGCGAAACCCGTCTACCGCGACTACACGGTGCAGGCGGACCCCACGGACCGGGTGCTGGACGCGCTCAACACGGTCAAGTGGTACCAGGACGGCACCCTCACCTTCCGCCGCAGCTGCGCCCACGGCATCTGCGGGTCGGACGCGATGCGGATCAACGGGGTGAACCGGCTCGCCTGCAAGGTGCTGATCAAGGACGTGGGGAACCACGTCACCATCGAGCCGCTGATGGGGTTCCGGGTGGTGAAGGACATGGTGGTGGACATGGAGCCGTTCTTCGCGCAGTACCGCTCCGTGCTCCCCTTCCTGGTGACGGACGCGGCGCCGCCGGCGGATGGCCGCGAGCGCATCCAGTCCGTGGACGACCGCGAGCGCTTCGACGACACCACCAAGTGCATCCTCTGCGCGGCGTGCACCACGAGCTGCCCCAGCTTCTGGGCGGACGAGAACTTCGTGGGCCCCGCGGCGATCGTGAACGCCCACCGCTTCATCTTCGATTCACGGGACGACGCGGCGCACGAGCGGCTGGACATCCTGAACGACCGCGAGGGGGTGTGGCGCTGCCGCACCATCTTCAACTGCACCGAGGCCTGCCCCCGCGAGATCCGCATCACCAAAGCCATCGGCGAGGTGAAGAAGGCCATCCTGAAAGGCTCCCCCCGCGCCGAGCCCATGGCGCCGACAATCCCTCCGGTTCCCCGTGTTCGGACTGACTGATACGTGAGGTCTCAATGGCAACCAGTCCCCGCCATGACGTCGCCCGCCGATGGAAGCGCTTCGTCTCGGCCCTCGACCGCTTGCTGAGTCGTACGCCTCGGTTTCGTCACCAGGAGCATTTCGAGCGGGTAAAGCGTGAGGCGGTCCGCCTTGCGTCACAACAGGTGTTGGCCGACGAGATTGAAAAAGCGTATCTAGGCCGGCGAACGTCGACCGCGTTTACGCAAGTGTCGGTGTCGCAGGTAGAGTCGCCGCAGACGCCACTTGCCGAAAGCGATCTGCCGACGCCCGCCGACTTGGTCGCAGACGAGCTTGAGGCGTTCGCGGATGCGGCAGACAGCTACGAGCGCGATCGCAAAGAGGGGAATGACGAGCCGGAGGCTCGGACCGACCTTCTCGCGATGGCGAAGACGATCTTGGACAGCGTTAAGGATCTTTTCGAATTGGTGCCTTGGGCAAAGGGGGCGCTCACGGTGTTGAAGGAAGTGCTGGAGTTCGCGGCGGCTGAGAAGAAGCCCGACAACGAGGATGCACGCCGACCAAAGAAGAAGTGGTGGCCTTTTGGGTGGCCGGGCACGAGCCGGTGACGTTGCGCATCCTGCGCTACAATCCGGAGGTGGATGCGAAGCCGGTGTACCGCGAGTACACGGTGGAGGCGGACCCCACGGACCGGGTGCTGGACGCGCTCAACACGGTCAAGTGGTACCAGGACGGCACC
>DASTNU010000044.1:0-4406 GCA_035720605.1 Longimicrobium sp.
GGGAGGACGTCGAGCGCCGCGACCTCGCGGCCCGGCGCCGCCTCCAGCGCCTCCACCAGCGACTCCAGCGCGCGGTGCATCAGCGCGCACACCCGCTCCGCGCCCACGGACGCCGGTGCCTGCGCCACCAGCCCCAGCGCCTCGCCGCGGTCATCCACCGAGAGCGCGAGCGGATAGTTGGTGCGCTCTTCCGCGTAGTGGGCCTCGGCCGCGGCGGCGCCGTGCCGGTAGTTCAGCAGCGCGGTGAAGAGCGGCGCCGGCGATTCCACGCCGCTGCACCGCTGCGCCAGCGCCAGCGAGGCGTGCTCGTGCCGCAGCAGCTCCGTCAGCTGCCGGTGCGCCGCCCGCACGCTCGCTTCGGCGCCTTCATCGCCGACGCGCACGCGCACCGGCAGGGTGTTGATGAACGGCCCCAGCACCCGCCCCGCACCCTCGCCCGCCAGCATGCGGCCGAAGAGGACGGTGCCGAACACCACGTCGTCGCGGCCGGAGGTCCGCGCCAGCACCGCCGCCCACGCCACGTGGCACACGGCGGCCGCGCTCACCCCCAGCGCGCGCGCCCGCTCGCGCAGCCGCGCCGCCAGCGCCGCGTCCACCGCCAGCCGCGCCTCGCCGATCCCGGACCCGTCGCCGCGCGCGTCCAGCAGGCCGAAGGGCGCGGTCGGCTCCGCCACGTCGCCCAGCAGCGCACGGAAGTACGCCTCGTGTGAATCACGGGCGACCGACAGCCGCGCCTGCGCCACGTAGTCGCGGAAGGGCAGCGGCGCCAGGAGCTGGTCCGCGCGCCCCTCCAGGTGCGCGCGGACCTCGTCGCGCAGCACCGCCCAGGTGGCGTGGTCGCTCACCAGGTGGTGGATCAGCAGCAGCAGCAGCCAGCGGCCGGTCTCCGGCTCGCGGGCGATGCAGGTCCGCATCAGCGGCGCGCTGCGCACGTCCATCCGCTGGCGCCGCGGGCCGACCATCTCGTACAGCTGCTTCGCGGCATCGCCATCGGCCGCATCCAGCTCCACCTCGACCACCGGAAGCCGCGCCTGGCGCCACACCACCTGCACCGGCTCGCGCAGGCCATCCCACGCGACCGCGGTGCGCAGGACGTCGTGGCGGTCGATCACCTGCTGCAGCGCAGCCAGGTGCGCGTCCAGCGCCTCGCGGCCGTCGAAGCCGGAGAGCCCCGCCATCAGGAACGGGTCTCCCTCCGCCGTCACCAGGTGGTGGAAGAGGAAGCCTTCCTGCAGCGGCGCCAGCGGGTAGACGTCCTGCACGTTCGGCGCGCCGCCGGGCACTGCGGAGACGATCCCGTCGATCTCCGCCTGGCTCAGCTCCACCAGCGGCAGCATCGCCGGGGTGATGCGCGCGCACGCGGCGGGGATGCGGTTGGCGGGTACCTCCACGGCGGCCGACTCGCCCCCCGCCGCGGCGGCCACCCCGGCCGGCGTCGGCGTGGCGAAGAGCGCGCCCATCTCCACGTGCAGGCCGCGCCGGCGCATCCGCTCGACCACTTTGACCACCAGCAGCGAGTGGCCGCCCAGGTGGAAGAAGTTGTCGTGGCGGCCCACGCGCTCCACCCCCAGCACCTCGGCCCAGACCTCCGCCAGCGCCTGCTCCGCCTCCCCGACCGGCGCCTCGTAGCCCTGCCGTGCGAACGCGTCGCCGTCGGGCGCGGGGAGCGCCTTGCGGTCAAGCTTTCCGCTCGACGTCAGCGGGAGCGCGTCCAGCCGCACGAAGGCGCCGGGGACCATGTACTCCGGCAGCCGCGCGGCGAGGTGCGCGCGCAGCACCTCGGCGTCGGCATCATCGCCGACGACGTACGCGATCAGGCGCGTGTCGCCGGATGCATCCGCCCGCGCCAGGACGACCGCCTCGCGCACCGACGGGTGCTCCACCAGCCGTGCCTCGATCTCTCCCGGCTCGATGCGGAAGCCCCGCACCTTCACCTGGAAGTCGTTGCGTCCCAGGTACTCCAGTGCGTGAGTGCGTGAGTGCGTGAGTGCGTGAGTGAATTCCGTCCAGCGCGCCAGGTCGCCCGTGCGATACAGGCGCGCGCCGGGCTCCACCGCGAACGGATCGGGGACGAAGCGCTCCGCCGTCAGCGCGGCGCGGCGCAGGTAGCCGCGCGCCACCTGGATCCCGCCGATGTACAGCTCGCCCGCGACCCCCGCCGGCACCGGCGCCATCCGCCCGTCCAGCAGGTAGATGCGCACGTTCGCCATCGGCCAGCCGATCGGGACGACGTCGCCGGCGTCCGCGCCACACCGCCACGCGGTGACGTCCACCGCGGCCTCGGTGGGACCGTACAAATTGTACAATTCCGCCGACGGCAGCCGCTCGTGGAAGCGCCGCACCAGCGCCGCGGGCAGCGCCTCGCCGCTGCACACCACGCGGCGCAGCGACGCGCACGCCTCCACCCCCTCCGCGTCCAGGAAGGCGCGCAGCATGGAGGGAACGAAGTGCAGCGTGGTGATGCTTTCGCGGCGGATCGTCTCGACGAGATACAACGGGTCGCGGTGGCCGCCGGGACGCGCCATCACCAGCCGCGCGCCCACCATCAGCGGCCAGAAGAACTCCCAGACGGAGACGTCGAAGGTGTACGGCGTCTTCTGCAGCACCGCCTCGTCGGGCCCGAGCCGGGAGGCGCGCTCCATCCAGTCCAGCCGGTTGACCACGCCGCGGTGCGCGTTCATCACCCCCTTCGGCGTTCCGGTGGAGCCGGAGGTGTAGATGACGTACGCCAGGTGATCCGGGGTCAGCCCTTCGACCACCGGGTTCGAGGACGGCCGATCCGCCCACTCCACGGCATCGGCGTCGAGGGAGAGGACGGGGATGCTTATGTGGTCAAAGTGGCCGGCAAGCGCCGCCTGCGTCAGCAGCACCGCGGGCGCGCTGTCCTCCAGCATGGCGCGCAGGCGATCCTGCGGGGCGTCGGGGTCCAGCGGCACGTAGGCGCCGCCGGCCTTCAGCGTCGCCAGCAGCGCGACCACCATCTCCGCGCCGCGCTCCAGGCACAGCCCGACCCTCACGTCCGGCCCCACGCCGAGCGCCGCCAGGTGATGCGCCAGACGGTTGGCGCGCGCGTTCAGCTCGGCGTACGTGAGCGCATCGTCATCGAACGTGACGGCGACGGCGTCCGGCGCGCGCTCCACCTGCGCCTCGAACGGATGGTGGATGCACAGGTGGGCGGGATACGCCGCGTCCGTGGCGTTCCATCCCTCCACCACCTGCGCCCGCTCCGCCTCCGACAGCAGCTCCAGCGCATCCACCGGCCGATCCGCATCCGCCGCCATCTCCCGCAGCACGCACAGCAGGTAGCCGGCGTAGCGCTGCGCCGTGGCGTGATCGAAGAGCGCCGTCGCGTACTCCAGTCCGCCCTCGATCCGTCCGTCCACCTCCTGCAGCGAGAGGGTCAGGTCGAACTTGGCCGTGCCGCGAGATCCGCCCTCGACCGCCGCCGGCTCCAGCCCGGGAAGCGCCAGCTCGCGCGCCGCGTTCTGCCAGGCGAACATCACCTGGAAGAGCGGCGTGTGGGCCAGGCTGCGCGCCGGCTGCACCCGCTCCACCACCTGCTCGAAGGGGATGTCCTGGTGCTGCTGCGCATCGACGACGCGCGCCTTCACCCGCTCCAGCAGCTCCACCACGGTGGGCGCGCCCGCCAGGTCCACGCGCAGCGCCAGCGTGTTGACGAAGAAGCCGATCAGCCCCTCGACCTCGCGCCGCGCGCGGTTGGCCGCCGGCGTGCCCACCACCACGTCCCGCTGCCCCGACAGCCGGCCGACCACCGCGGCCCAGCCGGCCAGGATGGTCATGAAGAGCGTGGCGCCATGGCGCCGGCCCAGCTCCCGCAGCGCCGCCGTCAGCTCCGCGTCCAGCGCGAGGTCGACGGAGCCGCCCGCGTGGTCCTGGCGCGCGGGGCGCGGGCGGTCGGTGGGCAGCTCCAGCAGCTCCGGCGCGCCGGAAAGCGCCTGCTCCCAGTACGCCGCCTGCGCCTCCAGCACCTCGCCGTCCATCCAGCGCCGCTGCCACGCCGCGTAGTCCGCGTACTGCACCGGCAGCGGCGGGAGCGGATCATCCGCCCCGCGCAGGAAGGCGCCGTACAGCGCGCGCAGCTCGTCCAGCAGCACGCCCGTGGACCAGCCGTCGCTGACGATGTGGTGCATCGTCACCAGCAGCAGGTGGTCGTCCTTCGCCAGGCGAACGAGGCGGCCGCGCACCAGCGGCCCGCGCTCCAGGTCGAAGGGCGCGTCCCCCTCCTCCACGATCAGCCGCTCCAGCTCCTCCCCCGCGTGCGGGTGCCCGGACAGGTCGTGCTCGATCAGCCGGAAGCCGCTCTCCGCCGGCACGATGACCTGCACCGGCTCGCCGTCCATCCAGCGCCGCTGCCACGCCGCGTAGTCCGCGTACTGCACCGGCAG
>DASTNU010000045.1:0-3688 GCA_035720605.1 Longimicrobium sp.
TTCGCGACGCTGAAGGCGGGCGGCGCCTACGTGCCGCTGGACCCGGAGTACCCGGAGGACCGGCTGCGCTACATGCTGGCCGACAGCGCGCCCGCCGTCCTGCTGACGCAGGCGCCGCTCGCCGGCCTCTTCGCCGGCGCCGAGGTGCCGCGCATCCGCGTCGACGCCGATGCGGCGGACTGGGCTCACCAGCCGGGGACCGACCTGCAGCGTGGCGCGCTGACGCCGGAGCACCTGGTGTACGTCATCTACACCTCCGGCTCCACCGGGCAGCCGAAGGGGGTGATGAACCAGCATCGCACCCTGGTGAACCGCCTGGCCTGGGGCCGGCGGGCGTGGGAGATCGATGCGGGCGAGGTGGTGCTCTGCAAGACCTCGCTGAGCTTCGACGGCTCCGTCCGCGAGATCTTCCTCCCGCTGACCGCGGGCGCGCGGGTGGTGCTCGCCCGCCCCGGAGGGCACCGCGACCCGTCGTACCTGCTGGAGGTGATCGGGCGCGAGCGCGTCACGACGGTCAACCTCGTCCCGTCGCTGCTGCAGATGCTGCTGGAAGTGCCGGAGGTGGAGAACCTCCGCGGGGTCAAGCGCATCCTCTGCGCCGGCGAGGCGCTGCCGGCCGCGCTGCTGGAGCGCTTCCGCGAGCGGCTGCCGGAGGTGGAAGCGCACAACGTCTACGGCCCGTCCGAGGCCGCGACGGCGGTGGCCGCGCTGCGCTGCGTGGTGGATCCCGGGCGCGGGAGCGTGCCGCTGGGCGGTCCGACCCCCAACGCGCGCGCCTACGTGCTGGACGGGGCGGGGGAGCCCGTGCCCGTCGGCGTGTCGGGCGAGCTGTACGTCGGCGGCGTGGGGGTGGCGCGCGGCTACCACGACCGCGTGCGGCAGACGGCGGAGCGCTTCGTCCCCGATCCGTTCTCCGCGGAGCCCGGCGCGCGGCTGTACCGCACCGGCGACGTGGTGCGGTGGCAGGAGGGCGGGTGGCTGGAGTTCGTGGGGCGCAACGACGACCAGGTGAAGGTGCGCGGGTTCCGCGTGGAGCTGGGCGAGATCGAGGCGCGGCTGTGCGAGCACGCGGGCGTGCGGGAGGCCGTGGTGCTGGCGCGCGAGGACGTGCCCGGCGACCGGCGGCTGGTGGCGTACGTCGTCGGCGACGCGGGCGTGGAGGTGGAGGCGCTGCGGGTGCACCTCTCGGAGCGGCTTCCGGAGTACATGGTGCCGGCGGCGTGCGTGCGGCTGGACGCGCTGCCGCTGACGCCCAACGGCAAGGTGGACCGCCGCGCGCTGCCGGCGCCCGAGGCCGACGCGTACGCGCGCCGCGGCTACGTGGCCCCGCGCACCCCGGCGGAAGAGGCGGTGGCCGCCGTCTGGACCGAGGTGCTGCGCCTGGAGCGGGTGGGCGCGGAGGACGACTTCTTCGAGCTGGGCGGGCACTCGCTGCTGGCCACCCGCGTGGTGTCGCGCATCCGCGAGGCCTTCGGCTGCGAGCTGCCGCTGCGCGCGATCTTCGAGCATTCCCGGCTGGCCGCGCTGGCGGCCGAGGTGGAGCGCGTGCGCGACGGCGGCGGCGCCGCGGCCGCGGGCATCCTGCCCCGCGCCGCCCGCCGCCGCGCGGAGCCCGCGCAGCCGCTCGCCGAGCCCTCCGTCCCGGCCGGGGCCAGTTCCGCCGCTCCCGTCGACACCGGGGCCGCCGTGTCCGTCGCATCCCGGGCCGCCGTGCCGGTCGAGCCCGGGGCCGCCGTTTCCATCGAACCCGAGGCCGTCGTGTCCGTCGAGGTCGAAGCCTTCGTGTCGGTCGAGCCCGGGACCGCCTTCTCCATCGAGCCCGAGGCCACCTTCTCCATCGAGCCCGGGGCCGACGTCCCGATCGAGGGGTGGGCGGAGGAGAAGCCGGTGCCGGCGGGCGGGCGCCCGGCGGACGCGCCGCACACGGCCCCGGCGTCGTTCGCGCAGGAGCGCCTCTGGTTCCTGCACCGGATGGAGCCGGAGAGCCCCGCCTACAACATCTCCGCCGCCTGGCGCCTGGCCGGGCCGCTGGACGAGGACGCGCTGCGCGCCGCGCTCGGCGGGCTGGTGCGCCGCCACGAGACGCTGCGCACCACCTTCGCGCTGGTGGACGGCGCGCCGGTGCAGGTGATCGCCCCGGCGGCGGAGGTCCCGCTCCCGGTGACCGCGCTGGGCGAGCTCCCCGCCGACGTGCGCGAGTACGCGGCGCGCCGGCTGGCGGAGGAGGAGGCGGACCGCCCGTTCGACCTGGAGGCCGGGCCGCTCTTCCGCCCCCGCCTGCTGCGGCTGGCCGCGGACGACCACGTGCTGGTGATCACCCTGCACCACGTCGTGGGCGACGGGTGGAGCATGGGCGTGCTCTACGCGGAGCTCGGCGCGCTCTACGCGGCCGCGCTGCGCGGGGAGCCGGCCGCGCTGCCGGAGCTCCCGATCCAGTACGCCGACTACGCCGCCTGGCAGCGCGAGGAGCTGCGGGGCGAGGCGCTGGAGGCGGAGCTGGCGTGGTGGCGCGAGCACCTGGCCGGCGCGCCCCCGCTGCTGCAGCTGCCGACGGACCATCCGCGGCCGGCCGCGTGCTCGTACCGGGGCGCGCAGGCGCCGGTGGCGCTGCCGGCGGAGCTGGTGGAGCGGCTGCGCTCCGTGGCCAGGGCGGAGGGCGCCACGCTCTTCGCGGGGCTGCTGGCCGCGTGGACGGCGCTCCTCGCCCGCTGGTGCGGCCAGGACGACGTGGTGGTGGGGACGCCGGTGGCCGGCCGCGGCCTCCCGGAGACGGAGGGGCTGATCGGCTTCCTGGCCAACACGCTGGCGCTGCGGACGGACCTGTCCGGCGATCCGGGCTTCCGCGAGCTGCTGGCCCGCGTCCGCACCGAGACGCGCGGCGCGCTGGCCCACGCCGAGGCGCCCTTCGAGCGGGTGGTGGAGGAGCTGCGGCCGGACCGCACCCTCAGCTACGCCCCGGTCGTGCAGGTGGTCTTCAGCCTGGGCGTCCCCGGCGCCGGCCTGGCGCTGGAAGGGGTGCGGGCGAGCCGGCTGCAGGTGGAGCGCTGGACGGCCAAGCTGGACCTGGTGATGGAGCTGGCGGAGGATTCCGACGGCGGCGTCCAGGGCTGGCTGCAGTACAGCACGCAGCTCTTCGAGGCGTCCACCATCCAGCGCCTGCTCCGCCACTACCGGACGCTGCTGGACGCGGTCGCCGCGGACGTGGACGCGCGGCCGGGCGCCGTGGAGCTGGCCGGCGACGGGGAGCGCGCGGCGCTCGCGGCGTGGTCGGGCCACGCCGTGGAGGCCGGTGCGCCGCGCGGCGAGACCCTCCACGCCCTCTTCTCCGCCCGGGCCGCGGAGACGCCGGACGCCGTCGCCATCGTCTTCGGCGGCGAGGCGCTGACGTATGCACAGCTGGAAGCGCGCTCCGACGCGCTGGCCGGGGCGCTGGCGGCGGGCGTCCGCGCGGGGGACCGCGTGGGGCTGGCGCTGGAGCGCTCGCTGGAGGTGCCCGCCGCCATCCTGGCGGTGCTCAAGGCGGGCGGATCGTACGTCCCGTTGGACGCCGCGTATCCCGCGGAGCGGCTGGCGGGGATGATGGAGGACGCCGCGGTGTCCGTCGTCATCGTCCGCGACCAGGTGCCGGAGTCGCTCGCCGGCTTCGCGGGGCGCGTGGTCTCGCTGCAGCGCGACGCGGCGGCCATCG
>DASTNU010000046.1:0-6332 GCA_035720605.1 Longimicrobium sp.
GCCCGGCCTTTTGCTCGTTCCTCGCAACGGCGGGCGACCCCTCCCCCAACTTCGGGGGAGGGGTGGCAGGGCGAGTTCGGCGAGGGATGGGATGGTGTAGCTCGCGGTTGCCGTTCTCCCCCTCTCCGCGAGGAACGAGCGGGGAGGGGGCCGGGGGGAGGGGGCCCACCGCGGGCGGCAGGAGGCTAGTGTCGCCGGCACGATCCCGGCACCCCGCCCACCTCCCCCCGGGGTTTTGGGGGAGGTGAGCGAGTCCCGCGAGCCCGGACGGGGCGCCGCGGCCGGATGCCGGCCATTCCCCACGACATCTCCCCCTCTTCGCGAGGGACGCGCGGGGGGATGGCAGGGGAGGGGCCCCGGATTGTGCGCCCACAACGTGTGACATAGCTTGGCAGGCATGAAGCGTAGACCTGTCGCAATCGGAATGCTGGCGGCGGCGATGCTGCTGCCGGGCGCGCCGGGGGCCGCGCGCGCGCAGGACGGCGGCTCGGAGTACCGCGGCGCCGCCGCGCTGGGGCTGCAGCTGCGCACGCTGGGCACCACCAAGCGCGTGCTGATGATCGGCGCCCACCCCGACGACGAGGACACCCAGCTCCTCGCCCGGCTGGCGCTGGAAGAGGGCGCGGACGTCGCGTACCTCTCCCTCACCCGCGGCGAGGGCGGGCAGAACGGCATCGGCCCGGAGCTGGGCGAGGGGCTGGGGCTGCTGCGTACGGAGGAGCTGCTGGCCGCCCGCCGCGTGGACGGCGCGCGGCAGTTCTTCACGCGCGCGTACGACTTCGGCTTCAGCAAGAGCGCGGAGGAGACCTTCCGCCACTGGCCGCGCGAGGAGGTGCTGCGCGACGTGGTGTACGTCATCCGCAGCTACCGCCCGGACGTCATCGTCACCGTGTTCAGCGGCACGCCGCGCGACGGGCACGGCCAGCACCAGGTGTCCGCCATGCTGGCCCACGAGGCGTTCACGGCCGCGGCGGACCCCGCGCGCTTTCCGGACCTCAGGCTTTCCCCCTGGCAGACGGCCAAGCTGTACCAGTCGATGCGGGGGAACGCCGAGGGCGCCACGGTGCGCCTTCCCATCGGCAACCTGGACCCGCTCATCGGCCGCTCGCCCTTCCAGCTGGCGATGGCCAGCCGCTCGCGCCACCGCTCGCAGGACATGGGACGCCCGGAGCTCCCCGGACCGCGCTGGGGCACCCTGCGCCGCGTCTTTCCCGAGGGCGGCGGGCAGGAGCCGTCCATGTGGGCCGGCATCGACACCACGATCGCCATCGACGGGCCGGCGGAGAGCGGCGCCGCCCGTGCCCTGGAGCGCTACCAGCGGCAGGTGGAGGCCGTCCGCGCCCGCTTCAATCCCCTGGAACCCCGCGCCAGCGCGGCCGCGCTGGTGGAGGCGCTGGGCACCCTGCGCGCGGCGCTGGATTCGCTGCCGCACACGAACGGGGTGGCAGAGCTGACCGCCGACATTCTCCACGAGATCGGGAAGGCGGAGGAAGCGGCGGCGACGGCGCTGGGGCTGGTGATCGACGCCGTCGCAAGCGATGCGCGGGTGGCGCCGGGGCAGACGGTGGAGGTGGAGATCACGCTGTGGAACGGAGGCACGGAGCCGATCCGCGTCCGCGACCTGGGGCCGTGGATGCCGCGCGATCCCCGCTGGTCCGCGGAGCCGGTGGAGGGCGATCCGGAAGCGCCGCAGACGGTGGCGGCGGGAGCGCTGGCCAGCCACCGGTGGCGGGTGCACGTGCCTGAGGGCATCGGGCTCACCGAGCCGTACTTCCTCCGCGAGCCGCGCGACGGCGACCTGTACCGGTGGGACGCGGACGCGCGCGACTCTCCGATCACCGAGCCGTTCGAGGCGCCGCCGCTGCGGGCGTGCGGAACGGCGGACGTGGGCGGCACGCACGTCAGCTTCTGCACGGAGGTCACCTTCCGCGAGGTGGATCTGCGCCAGGGCGAGCTGCGCCGGCCGGTGATGGTGGTCCCCGCCGTCTCCGTGCTGCTGGAGCCGCGGGCGCGGGTCCTGTCGACTGCCGCCCCGCGCCCCCTGTCCTACACGGTGCGGCTGGCGGCGGAGCAGCCGGGCGGCATCGCGGGCACGGTGCGGCTGGAGGTGCCGGCGGGATGGCGCGCGGAGCCGGCCTCCGTCCCCGTTCGCTTCGGCGAGCCGGGCGAGGTGCGCGAGGTGCGCTTCACCGTGCATCCGCCGGCCGGCGCGCGCGCGGGCGACCATCCCGTCTCCGCCGTCTTCGTCGCGGAGAACGGCGACCGGTTCACGCGCGGGGTGCAGTTCATCGACTACCCGCACGTGCGCGCGCGGCCGCTGTACCACGACGCGCGCTCCGCCGTGCGCGCCTTCGACGTGCGGGTGCCGCAGGGGCTGCGCGTGGCGTACGTGGAGGGCGCGGGCGAGGAGGGGCCGGGCTTCCTGCAGAACCTTGGGATCACGCCGGAGTTGCTGGATGCGGGCGACCTGGCGGAGGGGGACCTCGACAGCCTGGACGTGATCATCCTGGGCAGCCGCGCGTACGAGGTGCGCACGGACCTGATGGCGCACAACCAGCGGCTGCTGGACTGGGTGTCGCGCGGCGGCACGATGATCGTGCAGTACAACAAGTACGAGATCGTGGAGGGGAGCTTCACGCCCTTCCCCATCACCATGGCGCGCCCCCACGGCCGCGTGAGCGACGAGACCGCGCCGATGCGGATCATCGATCCCGCGCACCCCGTCTTCACCACGCCCAACCGCATCACCGACGCGGACTTCGAGGGATGGGTGCAGGAGCGCGGGCTGTACTTCGCGCAGACGTGGGATCCCGCGTACACGCCGCTGCTGGAGAGCGCGGACCCCGGCGAGGAGCCGCTGCGGGGCGGGCTGCTGGTGGCGCGGCACGGCCGCGGTACCTACGTCTACACCGGCCTGGCGTTCTTCCGCCAGTTCCCGGAAGGCGTCCCCGGCGCGTACCGCCTGTTCGCGAACCTTCTCGCGCTGGGCGCGAAGTAGGGAAGTGCGTGAGTGCGTTAGTGCGTGAGTGCGTGAGTTGTCAGTTCGAAACTGTCTGGCCGCGCTGGATGATGCCCGGTTGCGGACGCGATGCGGATGGAAGCCGCACGTAGCCTGGCCGCCGAGTCAGCGAAGGCGGACGTTGCGAATTTCCAGCGGCGCATTCATTCGCTCCCGCGGGCTGTAGCCTGTAACCTGCAACCTGTAACCTGTCCCTCGCAGTCCATGTCCATCGAGTCGCAGCAGGACCTGGAAAGCCTCAAGCGCGCCGGCAGGATCGTGCGGATGATCATCCGCGCGATGGAAAAGGCGCTGCGCCCGGGGATCAGCACCGCGGAGCTGGACGAGGTCGGCGGGAGGGTGATGCGGGCGCAGGGGGCCCGGTCCGCGCCGAAGATGGTGTACGGCTTTCCCGGCGACGTGCTGATCAGCGTGAACGACGAGGTGGTGCACGGCATCCCCGGCGCGCGCGTGGTGCAGCCGGGCGACCTGGTGAAGCTGGACGTGACGGTGGAGAAGGACGGCTACATGGCCGACGCCGCCGTCACCGTGGCCGTGCCGCCCGCGCCGGAGCACGCCCGCCGTCTGGCCGACTGCGCCCGCGCCGCCTTCGCCAAGGCGATGGAAGTGGCGCGCGTGGGGAACCGCGTGAACGACATCGGCCGCGCGGTCGAGGCCGAGGTGAACCGCCGCGGCTTTCGCGTCATCCGCGACCTGAACGGCCACGGGATCGGCCGCACGATCCACGAGGAGCCCAGCGTTCCCAACTACTACGATCCGCGCAACAACCAGCCGCTCACCGAAGGGCTGGTGATCACCGTGGAGCCGATCATCGGCGAGTCGTCCAGCCGCTTCGTGGAGTCGGGGGACGGCTGGACCGTGCGCACCGCCGACGGCGGCCTGGCCGCGCACTACGAGCAGACGCTGGTCATCACCCGGGGCAAGCCGATCCTGCTGACGGCGGCGTGAGACCCTCCCCCGGCGGCGCCTGAGCGCGCGCCACCCCCTCCCGCAAACTGCGCGGGAGGGGGGATAAACGGCGGTATCGGTACGCGGAGGCGGGTGTGGCGCGAGGGGCGAGCGCCCCCTCCCCGGCCCTCGCCCACAAACTGCGTGGGGGAAGGGTGACGCGTGACGAAGGTGCCGGAGCGAGACCGAATTCTCCCCTCTCCCGCGCAGTTTGCGGGAGAGGGGTCGGGGGTGAGGGGTCCGCGCGAAGCGCGACGCTGTTCGCAGTTGCAGTTTCTCCCCCCCTCTCCGCGAGGCACGAGCGGGGAGGGGGCCGGGGGGAGGGGCCCCTCCGCGGGCGGCAGGATGCTTGTCGCGGTAACATTCCATCTACGGACACATGCTGAATAGACCGGGCAGGCTGGGGCTCACGGCGGTCGCGCTCCTGGCGGCGTGCGGCGGCGGAGGTGACGCGGGGCAGGTGGTGACCGTGTACTCGCCGCATGGGCGCGAGATGCTGGAGGCGTTCGAAACGCGGTTCGAGGCGGCGCACCCCGGCGTGGACCTGCAGTGGGTGGACATGGGGTCGCAGGAGGTCTACGACCGCATCCGCTCCGAGCGCGCCAACCCGCAGGCGGACGTCTGGTGGGGCGCGCCCTCGACGCTCTTTCAGCAGGCGGCGGCGGACTCGCTGCTGGAGACGTTCGTCCCCACCTGGGCCGGCGCGCTGCCGGCGGAGGCGAAGCACCCGCAGGGGCTGTGGCACGGCAACTACCTCACCCCCGAGGTCATCGCCTACAACTCCGCCGCCGTCCCCGCCGCGCAGGCGCCGCAGGACTGGGACGACGTGCTGGCGCCGCAGTGGAAGGGCAAGGTGCTCATCCGCGACCCGATGGTCAGCGGCACTATGCGCACCATCTTCGGGATGGTCATCGACCGCTCCCTGCGCACCACCGGCGACACGGCGCAGGGCTTCGACTGGCTGCGGCGGCTGGACGGGCAGACGCGCGAGTACGTGCTGAACCCCACCATCCTCTACCAGAAGCTGGCGCGGCAGGAGGGGCTGGTGACGCTGTGGGACCTGCCGGACATCGAGATCATCAAGGCGCAGTACGACTACCCGATCGACTACGTGATCCCGCGCAGCGGCACGCCCCTGCTGGTGGACGCCGTGGCCGTGGTGCGCGGCGCGCGCAACCCGGAGGGGGCGCGGCAGTTCGTGGAGTTCATCGGCGGCAACGCGGCGCTGGGGCCCGCCGCGCGCGACTTCTTCCGCCTTCCCGCGCGCACGGACTTTCCCGCGGACTCGCTGCCGGAGCGGCTGCGCGCCGTCCGCGACCGCATCCGCCCCGAGCCGATGGACTGGAACCGACTGCAGCAGCAGGGCCCCGCCTGGATGCGCCACTGGGACGAGCACGTCCGCAACCGGGGCCCGCGGTAGGGACGGCTCCGCGCACAGGATCGGCGGTTCAACCTCCGCCCCGGGATTTGGGGGGAGGTGCGAGCCTGAGCGAGCGGAGGGGGCGTGCCCCTTCCGCGGCGCCGGCCTCCAGGAGCGAATGAATTCGCCGCTGGAAATTCACGAAGTCCGCCTGCGCGGACTGCACGGGGTGGGTTTGCGGCGACGGATCGAAGTTCAACCTCCCCCAGGTTTTTTTGGGGGAGGTGCGAGCCTGAGCGAGCGGTGGGGGCGGGCCCCCTCGCGCGAACCCGTCTGCCGGTCCGCAGTTACTTTCGCACTCTTGCACTTTCGCACTTTCGCACTGTGCTTCGACTAGAGAACCTCACCCGCCGCTTCGGCGAGACGGTGGCGGTGGACGACGTTTCGCTGCAGATGGCGGCGGGCGAGTTCCTTACGCTGCTGGGCCCATCCGGCTGCGGCAAGACCACCACGCTGCGCATGATCGCCGGCTTCGAGCAGCCCACCTCGGGCCGCGTCGTGGTCGGCGATCGCGACGTCTCCGGCTTGCCGCCGCAGAAGCGCGACGTGGGGATGGTGTTCCAGAACTACGCGCTCTTTCCCCACCTGGACGTGTGGGAGAACGTGGCGTTCGGCCTCAAGTCGCGCGGCGAGCGGAAGGACGCGGTCGCCCCGCAGGTGGAGCGCGCGCTGGAGCTGGTAGAGATGGGGGGATACGGGCGGCGGAAGGTGCAGGAGCTTTCCGGCGGGCAGCAGCAGCGCGTGGCGCTGGCCCGCGCGCTGGCGCCGGAGCCGCCGCTGCTGCTGCTGGACGAGCCGCTTTCGAACCTCGACGCCGCCCTGCGCGAGCGCACCCGCGACGAGCTGCGCGCCCTGCTCAAGCGGCTGGGGATGACGGCCGTCTTCGTCACGCACGACCAGGAAGAGGCGTTCGCCCTCTCCGACCGCGTCGCCGTGCTGAACCGC
>DASTNU010000047.1:0-3791 GCA_035720605.1 Longimicrobium sp.
GCGGCGCGGCGGGTGGGGCTGGAGCCGTTCGTCGCCCGGCTGCCGGCCGGGTACGCGCAGCCCCTGGGCGAGCGCGGCACCTCGCTCTCCGTGGGCGAGCGGCAGCTGGTGAGCTTTGCGCGGGCGCTGGCGTTCGACCCGCTGGTGCTGGTGCTGGACGAGGCGACCAGCTCGGTGGACAGCGAGCTGGAGGCGCGCATCGAGGAGGCGCTGCGCGAGCTGATGCGCGGGCGCACCTCGCTGGTGATCGCGCACCGCCTCTCCACCGTCCAGGGCGCGGACCAGATCCTGGTGCTGCACCACGGCGAGATCCGCGAGCGCGGCAGCCATGCGGAGCTGCTGCGTCGTGGCGGATTGTACGCGCGCCTGCACGAGCTGCAGTTCGTGCGCACCCCCGTGGCCGCCGGGGGCTGATCCCGATCGGCCCGCCTCCACACCCTCCCCCGCGCCCGCCGGCCCGCCGGTTTTTCACTCGACGCGCCCTCCGCAGATCCAAAGCGGCCGATTCGCGGGCAAACCGGGATCACTTCGCGGCCTCAATCGACCTAACGATCGGGAACGAAAGAGGTTAGACGCTGGCGAACCACCGGCGAGGTTCGGAAGCGAGCGGAAAACTCGTGTCGGCTGGTGCGCAAAACCGGAGCAGAACCGGCCGTCGCGGGCGGGACGGCGTCCCGTCGCCGCCTTTCCGTGGCGCGGATGCGGACCGTTCGCCGCCGCGACTTGTCCCCGGGCGCGCGGTGATGCATATTTAGGCGTCGAATACCAAACGCCGCCGAAAGTTACACAGTACGCGCGGGCGGCGTGCCGCTCTCCCGTACGCGGCGATCGCTCCCCCTCGCGGTTCCCCTCCTTGCCGGGAGCCGCGCGCTCCGTTTCTCTCGACCGCAGTTCTCCCATGCGTAACGCAGCCCTCGTCTGTCTGCTCACGGCCGTGCCCGCCGCGCTCGCGGCGCAGCAGGGGCAGACCCCCGCGGCACCCACGGGCGGAGATCCGCACGGGGGCGCCTCCGCCATCGCCGCCGCCCGTGCCGCCGGCCCCGTCCGCATCGACGGGCGCCTCGACGACGCGGCGTGGAGCGCCGCCACCCCCGCCACCGCCTTCACCCAGATGGACCCGGCGGAAGGACAGCCCGTCAGCGAGCCCACCGAGGTGCGGGTGCTGTACGACGACGAGGCGCTGTACGTTGGGGTGCGGCTGCACGACTCCGGGCCCGTGAGCACGCGGCTGGGCCGGCGCGACATGGAGATGGAGGCGTCGGACTGGGTGACGGTGATCCTGGACAGCTACCACGACCACCGCACCGCCTTCGGCCTGGAGCTCAACCCCTCCAGCGTGCGGCGCGACCAGACCCGCAGCGAGGTGGGCGAGGACAACTCGTGGGACCCCGTGTGGGAGGGACAGTCCACGGTGGACTCCGCCGGCTGGACGGCCGAGATGCGCATTCCCTTCAGCCAGCTGCGCTTCAACGCCGCGGCGGCGCAGACGTGGGGGATCCAGGTGGAGCGGCAGATCGCCCGCAAGGGCGAGTTCGCCGTCTTCTCCTTCACCCCACGCAGCCAGGAGGGCGGCATCCCCCGCTTCGGCCACCTGACGGGGCTGAACGAGGTGCGCACGGGCAAGCGGCTGGAGATCCTGCCCTACTCGGTGATGCGCGCCGAGCACATCGAGCGGGGCGACAACCCCTTCCGCGACGACCGCGAGTACACCCCCTCGGTGGGCGCCGACCTCAAGTACCGCCTGACCAGCGACCTCACCCTGGACGCCACCATCAACCCCGACTTCGGGCAGGTGGAGGTGGACCCGGCGGAGGTGAACCTGACGGCGATCGAGACCCGCTTCCAGGAGCGGCGCCCCTTCTTCGTGGAGGGCGCGGAGCTCTTCAACTTCGGCACGGGCGGCGGCAACAGCGCCTTTTACTCGCGCCGCATCGGCCGCAACCCCCAGGTGCCGGCGGGCTACCCCGTCGCCGACGTTCCCCGCGACGTGCGCATCCTGGGCGCGGCCAAGATCTCCGGCCGCACCCGCAGCGGCTGGTCGGTGGGCATCCTGGACGCGGTCACCCGCCGCGAGGAGGCCCGCTTCCTGAACGTGGAGACGGACGGCGACTCCATCTTCGGCCGCACCGGGGTGGAGCCGGCCAGCAACTACTTCGTGGCCCGGCTGCGGCGCGACCTGCGCGCCGGGCAGACGGTGCTGGGGGGGATGTTCACGGCGCTCAACCGCGACCTGGACACGGAACCCATGCGGGCCCGGCTGCACTCCGCGGCGTACAACGGCGGCTTCGACTTCCGCCACCAGTGGGCGCAGCGGGTGTGGCAGGTGGCGGGCTTCGTCTCCGGCAGCCTGGTGCAGGGCGACCGCCGCGCCATCACGCGCACCCAGCTGGTGCACCCGTTCCACTACTTCCAGCGTCCCGACCAGGACGAGATCCGCTTCGACAGCACGCGCACCTCGCTCTCCGGAGTCTCCAGCGAGATCCAGCTCTCGTACCGCAAGGGGCGCCACTGGCGGCCCGCGCTGCTGGTGGGCACCACCACGCCAGGGTACGACGTGAACGACATGGGGTACCAGTACCGCGGCAACCGCATCGATCTGCAGGGCACGCTGGCGTACACCGAGACCCGGCCGGGAAATACGCTCCGCTTCTCCCAGTACAACCTGTACACCCGCGCCGAGTGGAACTACGACCTGGACCACATCTACAACAACTTCCAGGTCACCGGCTTCTGGCAGTTCCTGAACTTTTGGTCCATGAACTCCGGGCTGGGCACCACCCTCCCCGGCTCGCTCGACGACCGGCTCACCTGGGGCGGGCCGCTGGCGGCGCGTCCCTCCAACGTGCGCGGGTGGATCGCGGGTGAAAGCGACAACCGCAAGAAGCTCTGGGGCGGCGCGGAGGTGTTCTATCAGCGGGACGCCGCGGGGGGCAGGCAGCTGCAGGTCAGGACCCTGGTGGCCATCCGCCCGGCGCCGACCTGGAACCTCCGGCTGGACCCCCTCTTCGCCCGGATCCACTCCGAGGCGCAGTACATCATGACCCGGCCGGACCCGCTGGCGACGAACACCTTCGGCAACCGCTACATCCTTTCCGAGCTGGACCAGACCGTCTTCGCGATGGACGTGCGGCTGAACCTAACGCTGACGCCGGACCTGTCGCTGCAGGTGTACACGCAGCCCTTCCTGTCCAGCGCCGACTTCGGCACGCCGTCGGAGCTGGCGGCCGCGCGCACCTTCGACTTCGACGTCTACGGCGAGGACCTGGGCGAGCTGGAGACGATCGACGGCGGCTACTTCGTGTACCCGCAGGGCACCGGCACGGGAATGCCGCGCTTCTTCGTCCCCAACCGCGACTTCAACCTGCGCAGCCTGCGCGGCAACGCGGTGCTGCGCTGGGAGTGGCGGCCGGGAAGCACGCTGTACCTGGCCTGGCAGCAGGAGCGCGCCGACTTTGCCCCGTTCGTCGGCGACTTCGACATGGGCCGCGACCGCCGCGCGCTCTTCAACGCGCAGCCGGACAACGTGCTGGTGCTGAAGGTGAACTACTGGCTGAACCCCTGAACGACAGTGCGTGAGTGCGTTAGTGCGTGAGTGCGTGAGTGCGTGAGTGAGCTGATCGCGCCGCCTCACGGCTGACGGGGTTCGGAGGATACGGGACGCGCACCGCGGCTGCATGCCGCGGTGCGCGTTCGTATTGGGGGGAGGGGCGCTGGGTCTGCTGCGGTTCAGCTTGCATCCTGCCGCCCGCCGTCGGCCCCCTCTCCCCCGGCCCCTCTCCCCCGCTGCGCGG
>DASTNU010000048.1:0-4960 GCA_035720605.1 Longimicrobium sp.
GACGCCCGCTCCGTCCTCGCCGAGGCGGAGGCACTGCAGCGGATCGAGGAGGCGGCGTACGAGATGTACAGAGTGATCTGAGCAGGGGGCACGCTCACGTTGGACAGCTGCGCTGTGCAGCGTTACCAAGAGGCCAGCGACGCCTACTGGCGTGACGAGCTGGAGGGATGCCGGGGATGAGCGGATTGAACGCCATCGCGGAAGCGCTCCGCAGCCAGCTGGCGGGCGGCGTTCTGGCCCTTTCACTCGCCGGCACTCTGGTGGCTGCGGGGTGGGCTTTCGCACGATCAGCGCCCCGGTACGTGCTCGCCCTCGTTCGTCGCCAGCTGATGGTGAGCGTGGACGTCGTCTCCGGGGATCCAGTGTTCGATGCTATTCGGATTTACCTGGACCGCCACGAGTACAGCCGGAAGGCGCGCAACCTCAGCGCCGCCGCCGCGACGACTTTCGACTGTGCGCCGCCGCGCTCCAGCGGGAACGATCCCCCTGCTGTGACGTTCACGCCGGCCCCGGGCAACCACCTCCTGTGGGTGGGCGGGCGGCCCGTATGGCTGTCTCGAGACCGAAAGGAGAATGAGCACACTGGGCGTCTCACGGAGACACTCAACGTGCGCATGTTCGGGCGGTCGCAGGAGGCCGCGCGGAAGTTGTTCGCGGATGCAATGCAGCTGGTGCGGCGCGAGTCGGGCGTGGGCTTCCACATAGCGTCGTACGGTGAATGGCGACGGCTATTGACAAAGCGGCCGCGAAGCCTCGCCTCGGTCGTTCTGCGCGCCGGACAGCAAGACCGGATTCTGAGGGAGATCGAGGAGTACTTGGCGACGGAGGAGTGGTACCTCGAGCGCGGTATCCCGTACACCCTGGGTTGCTTTTTCTGGGGCGCCCCTGGGGGCGGGAAGAACTCGTTCGTGGAGGCGCTGGCCGGCCACCTCAAGCTCGACCTCTACTCGTTTGCGCTGGGGACCCGCAGCATCTCCGACGCGACGCTCACGAACATGCTCCTCAACGTACCCTCGCCGTGCGTCGTCCTGATGGACGACATTCACACCGTCATCCGCGGGCGGAAGGTAAAGGGGGACAGCGACGGCGGTGTAACGTTCCCAGGCCTTCTGCACGCGATCGGCGGGATCGCCACGCGCCCGGGCATCATCATCATCGTCACGAGCAATCTTCCGCCGAAGGCTTTTCCCCCCGAGCTCGTGCGCGACGGCCGTTTCGACATCAAGGAGGAGTTCCCGGTTTGCGATGCCGACCAGGCGGCCCGCGCGTATTCGATCTTCTACCCTGGCGCCGCGCCGGCGGATGCGGGTGTGTTCGGTGAGGCCTGCGCGGGCCGTGCGATGGCTGAGGTGCAACGCATCATGCTCAGGGCGAAGGCCGGGCCGGCCGACGCTCTTGCCCTCGCGTGCGCCGAAAGCGCGTTGGATGAGGTCGGGGTGGCTGGTGCGCTGGAAGGGGAGCGATGAGCGCGGCGGGCACCACTTGGCGGGTCTGCCCGCGCTGCCCACCGGACGACAACGTGTGGCCGGACGAGGCTTTCGCGGCGTGGCGCGCGGCGCGGAACGGGCGGCCGCGGGACCCGGTCTGCGGCGTCTGCCTCTTCGCGGCGTACCCTAGCACGTACGCTCCGTGCGCGACGTGTGGTACCGCGACGTCGTTCAAGGCGTGCCGCGGTCCCATCGTGCAGTGCAGGAAGTGCCGGGGGCTGGCGGAGACGTGTTCCGTGTGCAAGGAGGACGTTCGGGGCAGGGCGCGCGTCGACCTCGCGCGGCACCTGGCGGAGCGCGGCGGCTGGGTGTGGCCGGGGGAGGGCGCTCCGGTCCTCGTCTGCATCGGTTGCTTTGCACGGGGGCGCCTACCTGCGGACCTCCTCCGGAACCGCGTGCTACGCCGGGCGGCGCGGTCCTCACCCCACCCCAATCTAGAACCGCTTGAGGGAGTTGTGTGATGCCAGAACGTCCTTTCCATGGGCGCGTGCTCAAGCTCGGACCTGAGATCGTCACCGTGTGGGCGACAGGCCGCAAGCACGCCAAGGCCATCCTGCTCGCAGCGGCCCAGCAACGCGATCCCGATCTTCGTTTCCGCGACGTGGAGGTGAGACCGGGGGAGAGTTCGGGCCTCTGGGAAGCCCGAAAAACCATCAGGAAGTCAGCGCATCCAGGCTGGACCGACTTCGCTCCCTACACTGGCGACTGCTCGTGCGACGAATGCCCGGACGGCGGAGCCCTGTTCGCGAGTCTATGCCCCCGATGCCGCGGGGAGTTCGGCGTGGAGTGCGACTGCCCGGATGACGGAATGGTGCTGCTCTGCGCGCGCTGCAACGCGCGTGAGCTGGCGGCGGTGGGGATCGACGGCAGCGCGGCCGCGGTCGCGGGTGACATGGCCGCGCTGCCGGAGAAGCGCGGCGACGCCGAGACCTTCCTGGCCAAGGGGACGCGATGAATACGGACGTGGTCTTTCTGCGCAGCCTTCGTGCGTGGAAGCGCTGGATTCAGACCGTCAACGGCGCCACGTACCGGGATTACGGGACGTCCGAAGAGCGCCCGCCCCTGGTCATCACCGCGGAGCCGCCGGCCGAGTTCCCGTGCTGGGCGTACGCCGGTCCCCAAAGCTACGCGTACGAAGAAGACCGCCCCGAGTACCTGTACCGCGCAGACCTGGTGCGCATGCTTGCCCGGCTCGACACGGCGCGCGGCACCCCGGCCTTCCCGGTCAGATTCTTCCCCTCGCGTGCTCCGGGGCGCGAGGCGCGCACCCGCGCCGAGTTGCTGGCCCAGGCCCGCGACGCGGGGCCAGGCTGGGCGGAAGACGCCGCCGGCAAATGTTGGGCGGTTGCGGCGTCGTACACAGTGGAAGCCGTGGTCAAGTGAGCGACGACGGATTACCCGCGCGGAGGCCGTGCTACATTTGTCTTTCCGCGGCGGGCGGCGACTCAGGCGGGGCGCCTTGCCACCGGTGTCCGGACGCGGGCGGGATCCTGATTCCGGGGTGCATGGGGTCCGCCGTCTACGCCCGATCGGACCGCGACCTCAGCCACTGCACGTGCGAGCGCCGACGGTTGGCGTTGCTTCCGCTGACCGGGACGGAGCTGCTAGCAGTCCTGCAGGCCGTCGAAGCCGCGCGCGGTGCGGCGCTCACCCCGGTTGATCGCAACCTGGTCGAGCTGGCGACGCACGTTGTGATGGACGTGATGCGCCACCGACGGCCGGGGACCAAGGGGCGGCGAGTTTGACGGGCGGGCTGAATTAGCACAGGGATCAGCACAAAACGCCCCGCGGCCGGACGTTCAGACGCCGGAACCCCTGCCGCAAATCGCGACAGGGGTTCGGTTTACGACAGAGCGGGAGACGGGGCTCGAACCCGCGACATTCAGCTTGGAAGGCTGACGCTCTACCAACTGAGCTACTCCCGCAAAACCGCGCCGAAAAGTGCGCGGAGAGGTGGCAAACCTAATGGAACACCGGCACTTGCGCAATCGCGCACAGCCGGCCGGGCGGCCACCGAAAGAGCCACCTGTCGGAATCGAACCGACGACCTTCGCATTACAAGTGCGGTGCTCTACCAGCTGAGCTAAGGTGGCGGAACGGCGACAAAACTAATCAGATCGGCCGGTTCTGACTACCCCGGCCCGCCGCGCGCTCGCTGCACCCGCGCCACCACGTCCACCACCGCCCCCGCGCCCGCCGCCGCCTCCGCCCGCGCCAGCCGCGCCGACACCGCGTCGAGCACCCGCCGCGCCAGCCGCGGCTTTCCGGCCGGTCCCCCCGGAGCTGCGGGCGCGGAAGCTCGCGCCTCACTTCCGCCGGCCAGCGGATCCGTCCACGGCAGCCCGCGGCCGGTCATCCTGCGCGCCTGGTTCACCAGCGAGGCGGAGACGGTCCCCGGGCCGTGCCACGGGTCCCACGTCGTCGTCCCCAGCGAGGCGAAGCCCTCGCGGTGCAGCAGCGCGGCAAGGCTGGCCGGCGTAAAGAAGTAGACGTGCTGGGGAAACATCACCGAGGCCCACGCGCGGCCGGTGAGCCGGCGGGTGAGTGAGGCATGGTTGGGCACCTGCAGGTGGATCACGCCGCCCGGCGCCAGCATTCGCCGCACCGCCCGCAGCCATTCCGCCGGGTGGTAGACGTGCTCCAGCACGTGGTACGCCGCAACCGCGTCGAACGGCGCGCCCGGGGGCACCTCGCCCGCCACGTCCCCGACGAACGGCTCGATGCCGTGCCGGCGCCGGACCAGCGCGGCGGTCTCCGCGTCGTACTCGGAGCCGTGCACCTTCCACCCGCGCGATGCGAGGAACGCCAGGAAGTTGCCGTCGCCGCACCCCACCTCGAAGATGCGGTGCCGCCCCGCGGGGAGCGCCGCCTCCAGCCTGCGCAGCCGGTGCGCGAAGGTGGGGTTGGCGAGCTGGAGCCGCAGCTCGTCCGGCGTGGGATCGGGGCCGGGATAGTAGCCCGCGTACAGCCGGTGCAGCTCGCCCTCCGCCACGCGGTCGTACAGGCGCACCACCCCGCACTCCGCGCAGCGGGTGTAGCGCTTTCCGCACACCTTCCCCGCGGCGAACGACCGCGACGAGCCGCAGGCGCCGCACTCCCGGGCCTCTTCCCACAACCGGGCTTCCGGGAGCGCGTCCATCATCGATTGCAACGGGAGAGAAAAGGACGACAGGAGGATGAGGATCGATCCGCCGTTCTCCCCTCTCCCGCGCAGTTTGCGGGGGAGGGGCCGGGGGTGAGGGGCTCCGCGAAGCGGGCGCCGTTGCCGTTGCAGTTCTCCCCCTCTCCTCGCGCAGTTTGCGAGGGGAGGGGGCCGGGGGGAGGGGCCCCCGCGGACGCAGACCGATGTCCATCGAAGCAAACCGTCGTCATCGAACCAGGACCAGGACCCATGACCGATACAGCAAGCGCAGTCCTCGAGAATCCGGAGATGTCCGACTCCACGCCGAAGAAGCCCAGGGCGGTCAAGTGCG
>DASTNU010000049.1:0-5181 GCA_035720605.1 Longimicrobium sp.
CCGTCTGCACCGCCGTGGGCAGATCCATCCGGTGCCCGGCGGAAACGTACAGCGGCTTCGTGCCAGGGCGCGTGCGCACCACCATCCCCACCACCTCGCCCTGGTCCACGATGGGGCTGGTGCTGCCGCGCTCGTCCCCCAGCGGCCCATGGGTGCCGACGAACGGGTTCTTGGCGCACCCGATGCTGGGCACGTCCCACAGCACCCCGCCGTGGCAGGCCAGCCCGAACCGGCGGGGGTGCGCGTATCCGTGGCCGTCGAACACCACCAGGTCCGGGCGCACGCGGAGCGCATCCCAGCACGCCTGCAGCGGCGGCAGCTCACGAAAGGAGAGGTAGCCGGGAACGTAGGGAAAGCGCAGCTCCGCCGCGGCCGCCGCCTCATCCACCGGCTGCATGGTGCGCAGGTCGATGACGACGATGGCCGCGTACCCGTAGTGCTTGAAGCGCTCCATCGACACGTCCGCCCCGGCCACGAAGCGCGGGGCGAACCCCGGCGGCGGCTCCGTGACCAGCTGGCCGCGCAGCGCCTGCTGGATCTCGCGCGCCTGCGCCACCGTCATCTCCCAGCGGCTGCGGGACGGGGCGGGAGGAGTGGAATCCGGCATGCGCGGCTCCGGCAGTGGCATGAAAGGGTGAACAGGTGGAGCGGGGTGGGGGCGCCGCTTGCGACGGACCTCCATCGACGTCGAAAAATCGCGAAAAGTATCGCATCCCGAATCCGCCTGTGGCAAGCACGCCGAAGACCGTGCTGGCCGCTTTCTGGCGCGGGGTTTACGGGCGCGCACGGCGAATTATCTTGCGAGTCCCTTCACCTGAATCCCGTCTGCCACACCCCACCCCTGCGGAGGACCCCATGGAGCGCACCCGCTTCATCGAGCACCGGGGCAAGCGCATTCTGCTGCTGGACTACGCCGGCGTGCGCGACCCGCAGGAGGCGATCCGCGAGGCGCGGCACTCCATGGAGGTGGTGGCCCGCCAGCCGCCCGGCTCGCTGCTGGTGCTGACGAACGTGCGCGACGCGCGCTACAACGCGGCGGTGCTGCAGCAGATGAAGGAGCTGGCGGCGCACAACGCGCCGTACGTCAAGGCGAGCGCCATCGTGGGGATGTCCGGCCTGCACCGCATCGCCTACCAGGCGGTGATCCTGTTCTCCAAGCGCAACATCAAGGTCTTCGACGCGGAGGACCAGGCGCTGGAGTGGCTGGTCTCGCAGGGGTGAGGGTGAAGGGGTGAAAGGGTGAAGGGGGCCGGGGGAAGGGGCGGCCGGTGTTGTGGGGGGGGTCGCGACTGGCAGCTCACTTCGCCCCGCGTGGGCCCCTCCCCCCGGCCCCCTCCCCGCTCGTTCCTCGCGGAGAGGGGGAGAAAACTGCACCACAACCACCTCCTGTTCCCCGTTCACCCGTTCACCCGTTCACCCGTTCACCCTTTCACCCTTTCACCCTTTCACCCTTTCACCCCTTCACCCCTTCACCCCTGTCCCGCCGCGCGACAGGGTGGCGCGGGGCGGGGCACGCTCCCTGCCCGGCGCGGGCGGGAACCTGATCGACCACTGCCTTTTCCGACGAGCGAGCTTCCCATGGCGGACATCGACGTGCGGCGCCGCGGCCCGGGGCCGCGGCCGTGGATCCTGGGCATCGTGCTGCTGGCGGCGCTGGCCGCGCTGGCCCTGTGGCTGCTGGACGAACGTGCCGACGACCGGACGCTGGACGGGGTCTCCGCAGAGGCGCCGTAAGGGTCCGCGAGACGGTGGCGTGTCATAAGCATGGCACCCGGAACGTTCGCTCACCGGGCTCACTCCGGGTGCCCACGGCAGGGTACAGGAAGTGCGTAACCTTCTCCCCTGCACGTCTGCAGCGATCCACCTCCGGTGCACGCCCCCTGGGCACGCCGGCCGGGCCGCTGTGAGCAGCGGTACGTTCCATCTTCACGGCCGGCACTGAGGAGCCACCATGTCCGCATCCGCACGCTCAAGGGCCCGCCTGGCCGCCATGCTGGTGATGGCGTCCGGCGCGATCGCCCTGGACGCCGCGCCAGCACAGGCGCAGTACTTCGGGCGAAACAAGGTCCAGTACGAAAGCTTCGACTTTCGCGTGCTTCGCACCACGCACTTCGACGTCTACTTCTATCCCGAGGAAGAGGTGGCCGCCCGCGACGCCGCCCGCATGGCGGAGCGCTGGTACGCCCGCCTGACCCGGGTGCTGGAGCACGAGTTCGAGGAGCGCCAGCCGCTCATCCTGTACGCCAGCCACCCGCACTTTCAGCAGACGGTGGCGCTGGGCGGCGAGATCGGCGAGGGCACCGGCGGCGTGACCGAGGCGTTCAAACAGCGCATCATCATGCCCCTGGCCAACTCCTACGAGGAGACGGACCACGTGCTGGGGCACGAGCTGGTGCACGCCTTTCAGTACGACATCAGCGGCTTCGGGCGCGCCGGCGGAGGGCTGGAAGAGGCCGCGCGCCGCTTCAACGTTCCCGGCTGGTTCGTGGAGGGGATGGCGGAGTACCTGAGCGTGGGGCCGGTCGATCCGCACACCGCCATGTGGCTGCGCGACGCGGCGCTCACCGGCCGCATTCCCACCGTGGAGCAGCTGACCTACGACCCGCGCTTCTTTCCCTACCGCTGGGGCCAGGCGTTCTGGGCGTACGTGGGCGGCCGCTGGGGCGACGCCGCCATCGGGCAGATCCTGAAGCAGGTGGGGCAGGGGGTGCCGTACCCCGACGCCTTCCAGCGCATCCTGAACGCGTCGCTGGAGGAGATCGTGGAGGACTGGGGCACCAGCATCCGCCGCACCTACCTGCCGCTGCTGAGCGAGCGGCGCGAGGCGCGCGAGGAGGCCCGCCCCCTGATCACCCTGAAGGAAGAGGGCGGCCGGCTGAACGTGGCGCCGGTGGTGAGCCCCGACGGGCGGCGGGTGGCGTTCCTGTCGGAGCTGGAGTTCCTGGACGTGGAGATGTTCATCGCCGACGCCGAGACGGGCGAGATCGAGCGGCGGCTGGTGCGCGGCACCGCGTTCGATCCGCACTACGGCAGCCTGCGCTACATCAACTCGGCGGGAACCTGGTCGCCGGACTCGCGGCGCTTCGCCTTCAGCGCGCTGCGCAACGAGCGCGACGTGATCGTGATCATGGACGTGGCGCGGGCGGACCGGCTGCGCGAGATCGAGATCCCGGGGGTGAGCGAGCTCACCAACCCCACCTGGTCGCCGGACGGCAACACCATCGTGGTGAGCGGGCTGCGGGGCGGCATCACCGACCTGTACGCGGTGGACCTGTCCACGGGGCAGTCGCGCCAGCTGACGGACGACCGCTTCGCGGACCTGCAGCCCATGTTCTCGCCGGACGGGCGCACCATCGCCTTTACCACGGACCGGGGGGAGACGGACTTCAACACCCTTTCCTTCGGCGACTACCGGCTGGCGCTGATGGACTTCGCCAGCGGCGAGATCCGCACCATCGATCCGCCCGCGGCGGCCGAGGGGCAGCGGCAGATGGGAAAGAACATCAACCCGCAGTGGAGCCGCGACGGCCGCGCGCTCTACTACATCTCCGACCGCACGGGCATCCCCAACATCTACCGGCTGGAGATCGCCGGCGGCACGGTGACGCAGGTGACCGACCTGTTCACCGGGGTGAGCGGGATCACGGACATGAGCCCGGCCATCTCCGCGGCGCAGAACGCGGACAAGCTGGTGTTCACGGCGTACGAGCGGGGCGGGTTCAACATCTACTCCATCACCAACCCCGCCGAGCTGGCGGGGACGGCGCCCACGCAGGTGCAGGTGGCGGCGGCGGGGATTCCGGGGGTGCCGCTGGCGGCGCTGCTGCCGCCGGTGCCGCGGCCGGAGGAGACGCCGTACAACCGGGTGCTGCTGGCGGTGAACGAGTTCCAGTACGGGCTCCCCGACGCGCAGGTGCAGACCACCTGGGCGGTGGTGCCCTACCGGCCGCGCATCTCGCTGGACTACCTGGGTCAGCCCTCGGTGGGCGCCTCGGTGAGCAGCGGCGGGTTCAGCCGCGGCGGGCTGTACGGCGGCATCAGCGGCATCTTCAGCGACGTGCTGGGCTACCACAACCTGTACGCCACGGTGCAGGCGCAGGGCCAGGTGGACGAGATCGGGTACGCGGCGCTGTACCTGAACCAGAAGAACCGCTGGAACTGGGGCGTGGCCACGCAGCGCATCCCCTACATCTACGGCGCGTACGGCGAGGGGATCAACGACGACGGCGAGTACGTGGTGCAGCAGGTGCTGGTGCGGTACTTCGACACCAACCTGATCGGCGTGGCGCAGTACCCGTTCTCGCAGGTGCAGCGGGTAGAGTTCACGGGCGGGGTGCGGCGGATCAGCAACGACTTCATCATCCGCGAGCAGGTGTACCAGCCCATCGTGCAGAACGACCAGATCGTGGGGCTGAACGGGCCGATCGACTTCCGCCAGCGCCGCGAGGAGGGCGACGCCTTCAACCTGGCGGAGGGGAGCGCGGCGCTGGTGAAGGACGCGTCGCTGATGGGGTACACCTCGCCGTTCGCGGGGGTACGCTACCGCTTCGAGGCGGCGCCCACGGTGGGAAGCCTGCAGTTCACCACGGCCACGGCGGACTACCGGCGCTACCTGTACCTGCGCCCGTTCACGCTGGCGGTGCGCGCGATGCACGTGGGGCGCTACGGGCGCGACGAGGCGCGGGTGGGCGCCATCTACCTGGGCTATCCCTTCCTGATCCGCGGCTACTCGCGCGAGAACGTGGCGAACGCGTGCGAGAACACGCTGCCGGACGGCGGCCGCGACTGCGACCTGTACTTCGACGAGCTGCGCGGCAGCCGGATCGGCGTGGCCAACGTGGAGCTGCGGGTGCCGGTGATCCGCCAGCTGGTGGTGGGCAACACGCTGGGGCTGCCGCCGGTGGAAGGGTTCGCGTTCTTCGACGCGGGCTCGGCGTGGGGCAAGGTGGCGGACGTGAACGGCCAGGTGGTCACCACCACTCCCACCTTCCGGCGCGGCATCGAGCCGGACGCCACGGAGCGCGGCGTTCTGACCAGCGGCGGCGTGGGCGCGCGGGTGAACCTGTTCGGCTACTTCGTGGTCGAGGCGGTGTACGTGAAGGCCTTCGAGCGCAACAACGGGTGGCACTGGCAGTTCGCCCTGCAGCCGGGCTTCTGAGGAAGAGAGTGCGTTAGTGCGTT
>DASTNU010000050.1:0-7143 GCA_035720605.1 Longimicrobium sp.
GCGGTTGATCCCGCCCGCTCGCGGATGACCAGCCGCCGATCGACAGCGACAAAGCACGGCCCGCCGGGACTTTCGCCCGGCGGGCCGAGTCAGATCGGCGCAGAAATTGCTATCATTTCCCGCCGCTGAACACCTTATGGGATGGGGAGCGGGCGACTGGCGCTGGTCGCCCGCACGCAAGCTCCCCTGCGCGCCAGACGCTGGCTGGTGCGCGGGATGTGTGGCGTCCCGGTTCCGGGTCCCTGTGCAAACGCCCAGCGTTCGCGGGAGGTCCTGCCGTGCGGGTTCAGTGGCGCTGTCGTCGGTGGGAAGGCGTGGGTCCGCTCCATGGGAGTCGTCGTGGATGCCGGTCGTGCCGGACGGCGTGCATCTGCACCGAACGTAGCGCTTGTTTGGTGACAGCCTGTTGCGCAGGTTCCCGGTGCGGAGTGATGCAGACCGGATGACGACGTGCGGCCCATGGTGCCTGCGAGCACCGTGGGCCGCGCTGCATGGTTGCCAGCGGCACCCGTGACGGCCATCGCCCTGATCCGCCGCCACGGCTGCCGAGCCGGTGAAAACCCGTCCCGCCCGCGTACCGCGGGCGCATGCCGCCTGGCCCTGGGGCGCATCGAGGACCGGGCTCCATCCCGCACCACGGAGGACCGGATGAAGAAGCTGATGCTCGACGTGGAAGATCTCGTCGTGGAGAGCTTCGACACCTCGCCGGCCGCGCGCCACCGGGGAACGGTGGTCGGCCAGCAGTGCACCTGCTACACGGTGTGCACCTGTCCCGGCTGCCCCACCTGCGACGGCACCTGTCCCGAGGACCCCTCCTGCGCGGACACGTGCTGGGATACCTGCGACGGCATGAGCTGCTGGGAATCGTGCGGCATCTCCAACTGCGACACCTGCGACCACAGCTGCCGCTGCAGGACGAGCGAGTGCTGAGCGCGGGAGCCGTGCGTGGCAGGAGGACCGCCTGACGGCCCGCTCCCGGGACGCGAGGCGAAGCGGGTTCACCTTGAGACGCGGAGGACTGCATGAGGAAGCTGACGCTGGCGCTGGAAGATCTCGCCGTGGAGAGCTTCGACACGTCACCGGCGGTGCGTGAGAAGGGGACGGTGTTCGGCGAGCAGCAGTGCACCTGCCAGTCCGTGTGCTCGTGTCCGGGCTGCCCCACCTGCGACGTCACGTGTCCCAACACGTGCGACGACCTCACCTGCGCCGTTACGTGCTACAATACCTGCGACGACTACACGTGCGAGACCTGCCAGGGCCCGTCGTGCCAGCATACGCAGTGCGCGTCCGAGGTCTACACGTGCGTGTGCGTCTGACCTGCGCCGAAGGCCGGTCCCCTGGCCCGCCGCGCCGCCGGCGCCGCGCGGTATCCATCCCGCACCACGGAGGTGAGCCATGCGCAAGGTGAAGCTGCAGGTGGAAGAGCTGGCGGTGGAGTCGTTTCAGACGACGCCGGCCGGCGGACGGGGCACGGTGTATGGCCGCATGCCCGACGCGGGGGTGATCGTGGGACCGTATCCCGAGCCCGCCACGTATCCCGAGTGTCCCAGCCCGCTGTGCGTGGACACCCCGCTGGCCAGCTGCAACGGGAGCTGCCGGCCCGGCTGCGTCCCCGCCGAGACCGGCGACTGCGAGGCGTAAGTGAGTGCGTGAGTGCGTGAGTGCGGGCCGCCTGGAGCGATCCGGGCGGCCTCCTTGCCGTGCGGGTGACTGATTCCATCTCCGGTAGCCGGATCTCCTCCGTCCGCTGACGCGCCACGCCGCCTGTCCCGCCGGAGCGCGTCCTGTCCCCTGACGGTTAGAGCCCGTGCTCCTTCCATCGTTAGATCTACGCATGCTAAAAACTTAGCATACGACGGACGGCGGGGGCGGAGGCGAAACGCGGCAAACCAACTGGATGTGGAGGATGGCCATGAACAAGCTGAGACTGCACCTGGAAGAGCTGGCGGTCGAGAGCTTCGACACCGCGCCGGCCGAACGGAAGAAGGGAACGGTGTTCGGCGAGCAGTGCACCTGCCAGACGGTGTGTACGTGCCCGGGGTGCCCCACCTGCGACTACACCTGCCCGAACACCTGCGACGACGCGAGCTGCTTCGGCGCCACCTGCGAAGGCACGTGCTGGCCGCAATGCGGCCCGTCGCAGTGGGAGACGTGCCCCGCGATCTGCCCGCGCCTGCCGTACTGAGTACCGAGGGAACGGAGCAACGCCCTGCTCGCCGCCGGTGGGGCCGCCCGGAGACGCGCTCCGGGCGGCCCTCGCCGCTCCGGTGCCTACGCTCCATTCGCAACCCGCCGTCAGCGGCTCCGCCACGCCACCCATCCCGCCCACGCACGTTTCGTCATGCCGTCGCGACACGTTTTCGGTCCGATTTCTGCGCAGGGAGCCCTGCGCTGTCCCGGGGCCGCCAACTGCCCCATTCATTCCCATCCACCACGGGGAAACGTCATGAAAAAGCTGATGCTGAACCTGGACGAACTGACGGTGGAGTCGTATGCGACGGACAGGCAGTCGCCGCCGAGGGGGACGGTCGTGGGGCACTACGGGACGACGCACACTTTGGGGGGAGGGCCGACCTGCGACTTGAGCTGCCACCAGACCTGCTACGGTGGCTCGACGTGCACGTGCTGAGCGGGTGAGGTAATCCTTCACGCCGTTCCCTTCCTCGGGTCTCCGGCGCCCCCGGGCGCGGGGGACCCGACGTACTCTCCACCCGGTGACGCCACCACCCATCCCCCGTCACCCCCGTCACCCACGCACTTTCCCCGCACCGGCACGCGCTTTCTTGACCGCCACACCGCGCCCCCGCTATACTGTCGGCTCACCTTCCAGGCGACATCTCAGGGCGCTGATGTTCCCAACCGACACGCAGGCCGTACCGGCGGGGGAATCCGCGGAAGAAGTCGTTCTGGAGCGCATGGCGCTGCTGGTGGTGGGCGACCACCGCTTCGCCGTCGCCATCGAGCGCATCCGCGAGATCATTCCCGCGCGGCCGTACACGCCGCTGCCGGGAAGCGGGGCGCACGTGTGCGGGCTGATCAACCTGCGCGGGCGCATCGTCACGGTCATCGACCTGGGCGCCCGCCTTCGCCTTTCCCCCGCGTCGGCCAACCCGGACCACAGCATCGTCATCGTGGAGCACCGGGGAAAGCTGGCCGGGCTGGCCGTGGAAGAGGTGGCGCGCATCGTGGACGTGGACCCGGCGGCGCTGCAGGACGCGGCCGACGCGCTGCGGGCGCTGCGCATCGACCGGTCCTACCTGCGCGGCGTGGGAGAAACGGGCGGCGAGCTGTTCGTGGCCGTGGACCCCGACGAGATCATCGCCCCCATCCTTTCTGCCTGACCCGGGCACCTGAACACGAACCCGGCACCCCCAACGGAAGCGCAATGAGCCAGACCGTCTTGATCTGCGACGACGCGATCTTCATGCGGACCATGATCGGCGACATCCTCACCCAGGCCGGGTTCCAGATCGTCGCCGAGGCCGAGACGGGTGTCCAGGCGGTGGAGAAGTACCGCCAGCACAAGCCCGACCTGGTGACGATGGACATCGTGATGCCCGACATGGGCGGCATCGACGCCGTGCGCGAGATCGTGAAGGAGGACCCGGGCGCCCGCATCCTGATGTGCAGCGCCATGGGCCAGCAGGCGCTGGTGATCGAGGCCATCCAGGCCGGCGCCAAGGACTTCGTGGTCAAGCCGTTCCAGCCGTCGCGGGTGCTGGAGGCGGTGCAGCGGGTGCTGGGATGAGAGTGCCCAGGTTCAAGTGCCCAGTGCCCAGGAACGACTCCTGGGCACTGGGCACTGGGCACTGGGCACTGCTTCTCTCCAACTATCGCGACTGATGGAGCTCTCGCAGTACGCGGAACTCTTCCTCAGCGAATCCCGCGAGCACGTCTCCGCGATCAACCACCTGCTGCTCACCCTGGAGGGCGACCCGCGCTCCCGGGAGGCGGTGGAGGGGCTGTTCCGCGCCGTCCACACCATCAAGGGGATGTCCGCCACCATGGGCTACCGGGCCGTGGCGGACCTGGCCCACGAGATGGAGGACCTGCTGGACCGCGTCCGCCAGGGGCGGATGACGCCGGACGCCGCGCTGGTGGACACCCTCTTCGCCGCCTGCGACGCGCTGGAGATCAGCATCGAGCTCGCCGTCGAGGAGGGCGACGACGACGCGGGGGTGGCGCCCGTGGTCGCCCGGCTGCGCGCGCTGGCGGGCGGCACCCAGGGGACTTCGCAGGCGTCGCTCCCGCTGGAGGCGGCCCTCCCGGCGTCCGTGGAGGACGAGCTCGGGGACGACGACGCGCCGGCGATGCGCGTCCGCATCACCGTCGATCCCGCCAGCCCGCTCCCCGGCGTGCGCGCCTTCATGGCCGTGCGCGCCGCCCGCGCCCTGGGCGAGGTCACCAGCCTGGAGCCGTCCGAGACGGCGATGCAGGAAGACGGCTTCGGCGGCACGGTGCGCTTCGTCCTGCGCTCCACCGTCTCCCTCGACGAGATCGAGGAGACGCTGCGGGCGGCCGGCGAGATCCGCGAGGTGGAGATCGCGGAGGGGCTGATCGACGCCCCCGCCGCCGCGGACGAGGCCGCCGCCGGCGCCGCCGCCGCGGGGCAGGCCGGCGCCGCGACGCGGGCCCGCAACATCCGCGTGGACCTGCGCCGGCTGGACGCGCTGGTGAACGGCGTGGGCGAGCTGGTCATCGTCCGCGACCGCATGCGGCGGCTGGCGGGCGGGGCGGAGCCGGAGCTGGCCGACGCCATCGACCAGGCCGCGCGGCTGATCGGCGAGCTGCAGGACGAGATCATGCAGGCCCGCATGGCGCCGGTGTGGCAGGTGTTCGACCGCTTTCCGCGGCTCGTCCGCGATGCCGCGCGCGCGCTGGGCAAGCGGGTGGACTTCGTGATCGAGGGGAAGGAGATCGAGCTGGACCGCTCCATGCTCGACGAGATCGGCGACCCGCTGGTGCACCTGCTGCGCAACGCGCTGGACCACGGCATCGAGTCCCCCGCGGAACGGCGCGCGGCGGGCAAGCCCGAGACGGGGACGCTGCGCCTTTCCGCCGCGCGCGAGCGCAGCCGCATCGTCATCCGCGTGGAAGACGACGGCCGCGGCATCCAGCGCGAGAAGGTGCTGGCGCGGGCGCTGGCGCAGGGCGTCATCACCCCCGAAGAGGCGCGGGGGATGGGCGACGACGACGTGGCGCGGCTCATCACCCGCCCCGGCTTCTCGACGGCGGACACGGTAACGGATGTTTCCGGCCGTGGCGTGGGGCTGGACGTGGTCGCCACGCGCGTGCGCGCGCTGGGCGGGATGCTGGAGATCGCCAGCCAGCCGGGGCAGGGGACGTCGATGACGCTGCAGCTGCCGCAGACGCTGGCCATCGTCCGCGCGCTGCTGGTGCGCCAGGGCGGCGACACCTACGCGCTCCCGCTGACGCACGTGGGCGAGACGGTGCACCTGCTGCCGGAGGAGGTGGGCGCGGTGAAGGGGCGCCCGGTGGCCTACCTGCGCGACGAGGTGATCCCGCTGCACTCGCTGCGCCGGCTGCTGGGGACGAACGGCGCGTCGGGGCAGGGAAAGCGGCCGGCGGTGATCCTGGAGGTGGGGGAGCAGCGGGTGGGGCTGGAGGTGGACCAGCTGCTGGGGCAGCAGGAGATCGTGGTCAAGGCGTTCGACGCCACGGCCGACACGCTGCGCCTGTTCAGCGGCGCCACCATCCTTTCCGACGGCCGCCCCGCGCTCATCCTGGACGCCGGCAGCCTCCTGGGCGCCGCCGCGCACGCGGGATAGGCGACGGGGGATCGGGGTGCCTGGACGGGGTGCGGTGTGCGCCCGCGGGGGCCCTCACCCGGCTCGCTCAGGCTCGCCACCCTCTCCCGCAACCTGCGCGGGAGAGGGTGTACACGGCGGAGATTGCGGCGCGAGGTCGGAGACTGCCGGAGCGCGCGAGAGGCGGGGCGACGTTCACACCCTCTCCCGCTTGCGGGAGAGGGTCGCGAGGCGACGAGCGGGGTGAGGGCCCCCGCGGACGCAGCGAGACGCCGGTCGCCGAGCCGTGGTCTGTCGGCCGGGCCACCCTCCCCACGCAGTTCTGGGGGAGGTGCGAGCCTGAGCGGGGCGGAGGGGGCGGGCGGGGGCGCACGGAGGCCGGCCACGAAGTCGGGCGAGCAGATTCCTCGGTCGGCGCCAGAGTACCAGCCTTGGGCAGGTTCCGCGCGGCGCCTCCCTCGGAATGACAGATCGGCGTGGGGTACGGAATTCTGCAGCGGCACTTGAACTGACCAACGGGACTGACGTCCGATGACGATCGACTTGCGGGAACTGCAGGCCGTGCAGCTGGACGGGCTTCGCGAAGTGTCCAACATGGGCGCGGGGCACGCGGCCACGGCACTGTCGCAGATGACCAACACCCGCATCATGATCAACGTCCCCCGCCTGCAGGTGGTGGCGCTGGAGGACGTCCCCGACGTCATCGGCAACGCCGACGAGGTGGTGGCCGCGGTGCTGATGCACATGCTGGGCGACCTCACCGGCCGCACCCTCCTCATCTTTCCCCGCCCGGCCGCCATGCGCCTGGCCGAGATGCTCCTGCATCGCCCCAAGGGGAGCGCGCACGTCTTCGGGGAGCTGGAGCAGAGCGCCATCAAGGAGGCCGGCAACATCCTGAGCGCCGCCTACATGAACGCCATCAGCGACTTCATGGGGCTCATGCTCCTTCCCTCCGTGCCCTCGCTGGTGATCGACCTCTGCGGCGCCGTGATGACCACGGCGTACACCAACTTCGGCCACGAGCGCGACGTGGTGTTCTGCATCCAGACCGAGTTCCAGATGGACGCCGAGGACAAGGTGATGGGGCAGTTCCTCCTCCTCCCGGACGTGGAGTCGCTGCAGATCATCCTGCAATCCATCCGTCTGGCCTGATAGTGACGGAACCCGCCGCCCCCGAAGCGGCCGCCCGGCCGCCGCACTCGGAGCGGGACCTCCGCATCCTCCGCGGGTTCGCCCAGCGCATCGACGCGGCCGACGCGGGCGCGCACAACAACCTGGGCGTCCTCTACTTCAACAAGGGGATGTACGAAGAGGCCATCGCCCAGTTCCAGCGGGCGCTGGCCATCGACCCCAAGATGCAGGTGGCCCAGCGGAA
>DASTNU010000051.1:0-2655 GCA_035720605.1 Longimicrobium sp.
TACGACGCCTCGGTGGACGACGCGCGGCTCACGCTGGCGAACGCCCGCGGGGCGCACGAGGCCGGCGCGGCGGTGGTGCCGCACGCGGAGGTGGTGGGGTTCGTGAACGACGGCCGCGGCGTCGCGGGCGCGCGGGTGCGCGACTGCCTGGTGGAGGGCGCGCAGGCGGTGGAGGTGCGGGCGCGCGTGGTGCTGAACGCCACGGGCCCCTGGAGCGACGCGCTGCGCAAGCTGGCGGACCCGGGGGCGCGCCCCCGGCTGCGTCCGACCAAGGGCGCGCACGTGCTGGTGCGCCGCGACCGCATCGGGAACCGCCACGCCATCACCTTCCAGTCGCCGGTGGACGGGCGGGTGATGTTCGTCCTTCCCTGGGGCGACTTTTCCTACGTCGGCACCACCGACACGGACTACGCCGGCTCCCCCGCCGAGGTGCGCGCCGACGCCGACGACGTGCGCTACCTGCTGGACTCCGCCAACTCCATCTTCCCCGGCGCGAAGCTGGCCGCGGACGACGTGGTGAGCACCTGGGCGGGGATCCGCCCGCTGCTGGCGCCGGCGCGGCCGGAGGGCGGGGTGGCCGCCAGCGCCACCTCGCGCGAGCACGAGATCTGGCGCGACCGCAGCGGCCTGCTGAGCATCGGCGGCGGCAAGCTCACCACCTACCGGGTGATGGCGAAGCAGGTGGTGGACGCGGCCGTGCGGACGCTGAAGGACGAGCACCGCGTGCAGAGCGGCAGCTCCCCCACCGCCGACCTTCCCCTCCCCGGCGATCCGCACGAGCCTTGGGAGCCGTTCCGCGACCGCCTGGTCCGCGACGCCGTCGCCGCCGGCCTGGGCGCCGACACGGGCGAGTACCTGGCCCGCGCCTACGGCGAGGACGCGGACGTCCTCCTGGCCGCCGTCCGCGCCGACGCGGGTCTCGCGGGGCGGCTGATGGAGGGGCACCCCTACCTCTGGGCGGAGGTCCCGCACGCCGTCCGCGCCGAGATGGCGATGACGCTGGAGGACGTGCTCGTCCGCCGCCTGCACCTGTTCTACGAGGCGGCGGACGGGGGGCTGGCGGTGGCGGAGGAGGTGGCGCGCCGCATGGCCGTGGAGCCGGGGATCGGCTGGAGCGAGGCGGAGGTCGCGCGGCAGGTGGAGGCGTACCGGCGCGCGGTGCGGGAGAACCGGCAGTTCGCACAGTAGACGAGCGGCGCGGGAGGAGCGATGGATTTCGGGGCCGCGTACCTGGAGGACCTCCGCAAGGTGGCCCGCTACTACAAGGGGCTGGCGGACGACGCGATGGCGCAGGTGGACGACGCGCACTTCCACACCGCGCTGGGCGACGAGGAGAACAGCATCGCGCTCGTCGTGAAGCACATGGCGGGGAACCTGCGCTCGCGGTGGACGGACTTCCTGACCAGCGACGGCGAAAAGCCGGACCGCGACCGCGACGCGGAGTTCGAGGTGCTCCCCGGCGACGGGCGCGCGGAGCTGCTGGAGGCGTGGGAGCGCGGCTGGACGACCTTTCTGGACACGCTCGCGTCGCTCGCCCCGGACGACCTGGGGCGCACCGTCGCCATCCGCGGAGAGCCGCAGACGGTGCTGCGCGCGGTGGACCGAGGCGTGGCGCACGCCTGCTACCACGTGGGGCAGATCGTGCTGCTGGCGAAGCACTTCGCCGGGACGGGATGGCGCTCGCTCAGCATCCCGCGCGGGCAGTCGCAGCAGTTCAACGCGCGAATGACGGAGCAGCAGCGCCGCTGACGCGGGAGGGTGAGGAAGGGGTGAAGACGGGGCTTGCGCGGAAGGGTGGGTTTCGGTATATTGCCGGTTAGCAGGACGAGCGTAAAGGTTCCTCCCCGGTGACAAGAGCCCATGGGGCTCTCCCGCAAGGGTAGCTGGGGAGGTCGCTTTTTATGTACCTATCCGAACGCCCTCCACTCGCTGCGGATCCAGCCCCGGATCTTCCGGTACGGCCTTTCGTCTCCCCGCAGCCTGCGCTGCACCGCCCGGGTGCAGTAGTCCACCGCCTGCAGTCCCGCGTGCGCCGCCGAGAAGTGGTGCATGATGGAGAACGGCCGCTCTCCCCGCACGTCGCGAATCGCCGTCCGGAACGCCTTCGCCAGCGCCTTGCGGTCGCGCTGCAGCGGCAGGTTGTCGGTGATCACGACCACCGGCTCGTCCAGCTGCCGGTACCGGTCCAGCACGCTGTCCACCAGGACGTAGCCCAGCCGTGCGTAGAACTCGAACGGGTCCCGCAGCTCGGCGGGGGTGCGGCACTTCTCCGCGACCAGCACGTCGAAGTCGAACCCGCCCACGCACTCGAGGGCGTCGAACACCTGGTTGCGCACCGCCTGCCGGTCCTCCGCCGCGTGAAAGCCCTGCAGCTCCAGCCCCTGCTCCAGGAATCCGTACCGCACCCGGGTGAGCGCCGCCGTCAGCGGCCCCGGGTCGCGCAGGGTCAGCGCGCCGAAGCAGAAGTAGCGGGACCCGTTCGCGGAGAAATCCAGGTTGCCCGACTCATCGAAGAAAAGATAGACCGCCACCCGACCCCCCGTCCCCAGTAAAGCGCACGCGACGTCTCCATCAGATCTGCCACATACATATCTACTCTGTTCACTTGCGACAAGACGGGAGCGGAGCTGCCGATGGCGATCCCGTGGATTTTCC
>DASTNU010000052.1:0-13426 GCA_035720605.1 Longimicrobium sp.
GCACGGCGGCTGGGAGGGGATCGTCGCCAAGCGCGCCGCCACCACCTACGAGCCGGGCGTGCGGTCGCGGCACTGGCTCAAGCTCAAGCTCACCCCGCAGGACGAGTTCGTCATCGGCGGATGGACGGACCCGTCCAACCCGGCGCGCCGGCTGGGCGCCGTGCTGATCGGCGAGTACCAGGCGGACGGGCGGCTGCGCTACGTGGGCCACACCGGAAAGGGCTTCAGCGACCGCACGCTGCGTACGCTGCACGCGCGGCTCACGGCGCTGGAGCAGGACGACCCTCCGTTCGACCCCGCGCCGCACCTGGTGCAGGGGCACCACTGGACGCAGCCGCGGCTGGTGGCGGAGATCCGCTACGCGGAGCGCACCTCCGCCGGCAAGCTGCGCGACAGCACCTTCCTGGGCCTGCGCGACGACAGAACCCCCGCGGACCTGCGCGCCGCCGCCGTCGCTTCTCCGCCCGAACCCGCGGAGGCGGAGCGGCTGGTGGAGGCGCTGCGGGAGATGGAGGCGGCGGGTGGGTCGGGGACGATCGAGGTCGGCGAGGCGGTGATCGAGGTGGCGCAGCTGGAGCGGCCGGCGTACCCCGGATCGCCCTTCACCCGCGGCGACCTGCTGCGCTACTACGTGCGGATGGCGCCGTACGTCCTTCCCGCCATGCGCGACCGGCCGCTGGCGGTGGCGTACGTTCCCGGCTCACCCCGCAGGCGGCCCGTCTACCGCCAGAGCGCGCCCGCGGACACGCCCCCGGGCGTACGGGTGGAGCCGGTGCGGGCGGGGAAGGAGCGCAAGCGCATGCTCGTGGGCGGCGGCCTGGCGACGCTGCTGTTCACCGTCGCGCGCGGCGCCATCTCGTACGATCCCTGGCACGTGCGGGTGCAGAGCCCGGAGGTGCAGGACTACGTGGTGCTGGACCTGGACCCCGTGCCCGGGGCGGACTTCGCGCGGGTGGTGGAAGCCGCCCTCGCCGCGCGCGAGGTGACGCGGGAGGCGGGGCTGCAGGCGCGGCTGAAGAGCTCCGGCCGCGCGGGACTGCACGTCTACGTGACGATGCCGCCCGCCACGCCCGTCGCGGTGGCGGTGAAGGCCGCGGAGCGGCTGGCGCGCGAGGTCGCCCGCCGCGCGAAGGGCGCCACCGTGGAGCGCACCGCGGCGGCGCGCCCCCGCGGCAGCGTGCACGTGGACTACCTGATGTCGCGGCGCGGCGCGAACGTGGCCGGCGCCTACGCCGCGCGCGACACGCCCCACGGCACCGTCTCCGCCCCGCTCGCCTGGGCGGAGCTCTCCGAGGACCTCGATCCCCGCGCCTTCACCATCGACACGATGCCCGCCCGCGTCGGCGGCGTCGGCGACCTCTGGGCCTGAATCCCGCCCATCTCCATCCGCAAAATCCCACTGAAACCATGCGGGCCGCTCGGCAGACGGGCGTCCCGAGCGCACGCGCGCACCCGCGCTTGCGCGAAGAGCGCCGGGTCCCGAGGTTGTTCCGTCACTTTGTGCACTTTCACCCCGGGAGCGTGCGGATGGCGCATACGTTCGAGGAGCAGTACGCCGACGTCCTGCAGAACATCGAGTTCGCGATCGTGGAGACGTATCGCGGAACGCCGGAGCTGCTGGACTACCACGTCGATGCAGCCCTGGAGGCCGCGATCGCCCGGTATTCGGCCGAGCAGCAGGGGCGCACGCCGCGCCCGGTCACGCTGGAAGGCGCCCGCCTGCAGGTCTATGAGGCGGTGCGGAACGCGTGCGAGTGGCGGCTGGGGCGGGAGGAAATCCGGATCGGGAGCGATCTGCGCCTCGATGAGCCACCGGAGCCCAAGCGCCTGGACGAGATCGTCAGCTGCCTGAAGCGCATCCGGAAGTCCGTCCAGCGCTGGACGAAGCAGCGGGGGCGCCAGGGCTACCTGAAGTTCGTCTCGCAGTACGTCTGAGGGAGGCGCGGCGGGGCCGTGCGTGCGGCTTTGCCGGGATCCGCGCCGTGAATCCATCGACAAAACAAGGAAGGCCACCCGCGCGAACGCTGGGTGGCCTTCCTACCCCGGCATGACCGGCCGCTGACCCGGAGGCCAACTCCGCGGCGGGCACGTATCGGGGAATAACGCCTTCAATATACGGATACCATGCAGACCGATCAAGCCCCCATCCTAACGCTCGCCGCGCTGCACCGGGCGCTCTCGCAGCAGCGCCTGGATGCGTACGCCCTGGAGGCGGACCAGGACGAGCTGGACCGCGTGGCGCGCTACCTGTGGAACATGGCCCTGGGCAGCACCCTGCAGGCCACGCTCCACGTGTTCGAGGTGACGCTCCGCAACGCCATCTTCACCACCTCGGTGAAGCTGGTGGACACCAGCCGGCTGCACATGCCCGACGTGCCGTGCTGGCTGGACGCCCGCAACTCCACGCTTCTGTACGCGGACGAGGCCGCGGAGGTGCGCCGGGCGAAGACGTACCTGAGCGCCGATCCCCGGCGGCGAACGCCGGGCCACCTGGTCGCCAGGCTGAGCTTCGGGTTCTGGGTGCAGCTGACGGCGCGCGCCTACAGCGAGCTGCGCGCGGACGGCCCCAGGCTCTGGCCGCGGGGACTTCCTGCCGTCTTTCCCTTCCGGTGGCCGCCCGGTTCCAAGCGGATCGTTCCCGACCACGGGGACCGGGAGATGGTGTTCAAGCGCCTCCACGAAATCCGCGAGCTGCGCAACCGCATTGCGCACCACGACCCGGTCTGGGACCTGGACCTGGCCAGCCGGTACGCGCGGATGCTGGAGATCCTGGGGTGGATGAGCAACCGAATGGCGGACGCGGTCGCGCAGCTGGATCGTTTTCCGGCGGTGCTGGCCGGCGGCCCCGCGGTGTACCGCGACGAGGCGGAGCGCCTGCTGGGCGCCAGGAGCACGCCGTCGATCCACTCGCGCGCCGCATGAACCGCGCTGGCGGCACCCGCATCACGCCCCGACGGCCGACTCTGCCGACGTCATGCGAGACGATGCACCAGGGCTATCCGGCGCGGCGGGGAGGGAAGAGGATGGAGCGGCGGTGCTCGTCCACGCGGCTGGCGGTGAGGAAGATGGCCATCGCCTCGATGGCCGCCAGCGAGGCGATGGTGAGCACCGCGTAGAACACCCCGCGCGAGTAGCTGCCGAACAGCAGGAGCGACGCGCCGAACAGGTAGCCCAGCCCGCCGGCCAGCTTGCCGGAGTACAGGTGCAGGTCGCCCGGCTTGCCGAAGCGGATCATCCCCACGGCGACCGTGGACAGCGCGAGGATGGACCAGCCCAGCAGCAGCGGAAACTGCTCGCGGACGAAGTGCGGGCGGAGCAGGATGAGCCAGAAGACCACGGAGATGGTGAGGGCGTGGTCCGCGACGGAGTCGAAGGTGCTCCCCCAGCGCGTGGTGCTGCGGGTGCGGCGGGCGATGGGGCCGTCGAGCATGTCCGTGAACCAGGCCAGCAGGGTGCCCGCGCCCACCAGGGTCGCGTGCCCCAGCAGGGCCAGCACCCAGAGCACCGGCACCAGCAGCAGCCGCAGCCCGGTGAGGATGTTGGGAACCTTCTGCAGCCAGGAGGCAGGGCGGTCGGCCGGTGGATCTACAGGCAAGGCTCCTCCGCGTCGAAAACACGGGCGACATGATCGGCTCTCCACCAGAACGCGCACCGTCGCCTCCGCAAGACGCGTGACGACGTGGAGGCCCCGCCCATCTCAGGCGCGCGCGCGACGACCGGAAGACGCCGGGGCGCGGTCCGCGTCACGGGGATCGTTGCCGCGAAAACCCGGGGGCGGATTCCGCCGCGCGTTCCAGGTTGAAGCGGATGAGGAACTCGGCGATCTCCAGGGCGGAGCTCGCAGAGATCGTGGGGGCGTGCGGAAACACCAGCGGCAGGCTCACCTTGCCGAGCCGCTGCCGGGCGGCGCGCGTCAGCAGCACCGGCTCGGCACAGTCCAGGGCGGCGATGCCGCGGGCATCGTCCACATGGATCACGTGCAGCCGGGTTTCCGGCGTGACGAGCTCCTGGTACTGCACCCGTATGCGCTGGCCGAAGCCCGGATCGGCGCAGATCACGGTGAGCGCACCCTTCGCGATCTGCCGCTCCACCGCCGCCACCAGCTCGGCGTTCACGGTGGCGGCGATCATCGGCTTGCCCAGCGCCTGGGCCACCGGGCCCACCTCCGCGGCGTGAAAGAGGGTCGTCACGACCAGGTCCGCGTCCCCAAGGGGGGAAGGAACCCGCTCCTGGCGCGGGCTCGTCCCCGCATCGAGCCGGGGGAGCGACTCCGCGTGGACGCTCTGCGCATCCAGCCCCAGCCCCTCGCTCAGATCGTGGACGAAGGCGGTGACGACGTCCCGGCAGCTTTCCACGAAGGCGCAGCGCACCCTGCGGCCGGTGGCGCAGCCGCCAAGGAACGCCGGGACGTCGGGCAGCGCGATGCCGCGCTTCCACCCTTCCACCAGCACCCGCGCGGCCCACTGCGCGGTCTCCTCCAGCAGCACACCCCCCACGCGTGGCTGGCGGGCGGCGAAGATCCCCGAGCGATCCCGCACCTCCACCAGGCCTTCCGCCTCCAGGACCCGATACGACCGGGCCACCGCACGGCCGTTGGCGCCGGTTTCCGCCGCGACCTGGCGAATGCTGGGAAGCCTGTCGCCGGCATGCAGATGGCCCAGGTGCAGCGCGCTCACGATCCGGTCCCGCAACCGGTCGGTCAGGCCGTGTCTGGCTTTCATCGAGCGTTCCTTCACGGGTGCGCCGGGGCGGCTCTCCCCTCCGCCCTCTCTCGTCCGATACCGGCCCGCCGGGGTGCCGCGCGGCGCGGTGCCGCAGATCCGGCCGTCCACCCAAACTGCTGCAAAATATGCAGCAGTCGGAACGGCTCTTGCGGCGAAAACCATTCCTCCGGATCGCCCGGGCGGGACTGCCGGCGAGCCCGTCCCGTCGCGGGTCGCGTCCGGTTGTCCCGTGGCTTCCGCCGACCCTTCGCCCTGGGAGAATGCAATGAGACCCTCGACGACGCGGTCCGTCCGCAGTCCCTCGGCCGCGACGCGGGCGGCCGCCGGCCTTTGCTCCCTGATCGCGGGAGCCGTGGTGCTGGGCGCCTGCGCCCCGCCCGGGGCGGCCCCCCCGGCGGACGAGCTGGCCCGCGGGCGGGAGATCTTTCGCCACGAGACCTTTGGCAACGAGCATTTCTGGACCGATACGCTGCACATGGAGCGCGTCGTCCAGGGCGCCGTCGATCCCACGACCGCCCTGTCCGTGGGACTCAAGGTGGACATGGACGCGCTGCCGCCCGAGGTGGTCCAGGGCATTCAGCAGGGCCAGGTGGACCTGAGGAGTCCCGCCACCACCGTGACGCTGCTGAAGCTCAACGCCGTGGTGGGGCTGCGGGGCACCGTCCAGACCGTCGGCGGACGGGACACGCTCACGCGCCTGGGCATCACCTGCGCGCTCTGCCACTCCACCGTCGACGACGCCTTCGCGCCGGGCATCGGCCACCGCATGGACGGCTGGCCCAACCGGGACCTGAACGTGGGCGCGATCGTCGCGCTCTCGCCCGGGGTCCCGGAGGCGCAGAAGGCGGTGTACCGCTCGTGGGGACCGGGAAAATACGACCCCAGGTTCAACGTCGACGGGCAGAGCACCCCGCTGGTGCTGCCCCCGGCCTACGGCCTTGCCCAGGTCCGCAACGAGACCTACACGGCCGAGGGGCCCATCTCGTACTGGAACGCCTACGTGGCGGTGACGCAGATGCACGGCCGCGGCAACTTCTCCGATCCGCGCCTGGGCATCCACGTCACCCACACGCCGGACCTGGTGACGCCCCTGCTTCCCGCCCTCCGGGCCTATCAGCACAGCCTCGCCGCGCCGCCTCCCCCCGCCGGCTCCTTCGACGCCGCCGCGGCCGCGCGGGGTCGCTCGACGTTCATGGCCCGCTGCGCCGGCTGCCACACCGGCGCGCGCCTCACCGACAACAACCGTGGGGTGCTGCACGATCCCGCCGAGACGGGGATGAGCCCGGCCTACGCGGCGCGGACGGCCAACCGGCGCTACCGCACCACGCCGCTGCGCGGCCTGTGGCAGCATCCACCGTACTTCCACGACGGGAGCGCCGCGACGCTGCGCGACGTGGTGGACCACTACGACCGGGTGCGGGGGCTGAACCTGACGGAGGAGCAGAAGCGCGACCTGGTGGAGTTCCTCAAGACGCTCTGAGCGCGTGCGGCGCGAACGGCACCGTCCACGGGGAGCGAGCGGCAGAGTCGGAGCAACCGTCCGGGTTTCTCCGGCTCTGCCGCTTCGCGTGAGGCGGCTCCGTCCGGGGAAGCATGCACGGCGCATCGCCGGAACCGGCCCGGGGCCTTCTGCTACATCAGCAGCGTCTCCACGCGGTGGGCGTGGACCATGTTCTCGCACGGGGACCAGGCGAAGACGGTGAAGCGGCCGTCCTGCGAGGCCACCATCGCCAGCGCGTCGCGCTGGTCGTGCACGAACTGCGCGGCGGAGAGGTGGCGCGTGCCGCCCAGCGCGGAGGGCTCCACCACCTGCGCCACGTCGCCCACCACCGGCGCGGTGAGGGCCACGCGCTCCACGGCCGGGCTGCCGCGCCGCCGCACCAGCTTGACCCCGAACGCCAGCAGCTCGTGGCGGTCGTTCAGCACCGTGGCGCCGTCCACGGCCGTCAGCCCCGCCACCGCGTCCACCGCGCGCGACAGGGCGTCGCGCCAGGCCGGGCGCGACCGCTCGCCGTCGTCGGCGCGCATCAGCTCCCACAGCTCGCCGTACGGCGCCACGCGGTAGGGGATGTCGTTCGCGGCGGAGGCGTGCCACCCTTCGCTCCCCGCCGGGACCACCAGCAGCGAGCCGCCGCGCCCGTGCGCGCGCATGGAGATCGCCAGCAGGATCAGCACGCTGGCGGGTCCGGCCGCCGGCGCCTGCGCCGGCGCGTCGAAGCCCAGCAGCGAGGTGAGCAGGGCGGGGCAGTCGGGAAGGCTGGCGGCGCCCTCGTCCACCACCATCACGTGGTCGCCCTGCAGCACCGCGATGGTGCCGAACTTGTCGAACTCGTCGCCGCGGCGGTACTTGAGCACCAGCAGCCCCGGCTCCGCCACCTCCAGCACCAGGGTGAAGACGGGGACCGTGCGCGTCGTCCCCCACACGCGCAGCTCGTCGCCGTCCGGCCAGACGCCCAGGTGAACCCCCGGACGCTCCACCGCCGGCGCCAGCTTGCTCAGGTCGCGCGGGTTCAGCGGCAGCCGCCGGTCGAAGAGCATTGCCTGCCCCGCGCGCTCGGGCGGGATGAAGGCGAGCGAGATGCGCGGCTCGCGCCCCTCCTCCTTCTGCAGGCTGGCCCAGAAGCCGGCGTCGATCAGCGCCTCTACCGCCTCCGCGCCGGGCAGCGGCCCCAGCTCGCGCACGCCACCGTCCCGCCCCGCGGCCGCGTGCGCGGCCAGGTGCTTCGCCACCGTGGGCGCCACGCTGCGCGCTGCCGGATACCCCGCTTGCGTCATCGTCCCTTCCGTCCTGGTCCGCGGGCGCGGCGGACGCCGGCCCGTGCCCGGTGAGTATCTGTCCGTGCCCCGCGGCAGGCAAGGCGAGACCGGGCTCGATCCACGCAAAGAACCGGGGGGAGGGCGCCCGGGCTGATGGGTACGGACACCCGGTTCCGCCGGATGCGCGGGGCGGGCGAGGTCACGGGTCGGTCGAGGGATGGGGTGCGGGAAGGGGGATTCCGTTGCGGCGCGCGATGGACGTCGCCCACGGACCACGAAGCTGTCATTCCGAGAGAGGCGCCCGGCGATGCCGTCCCACCGCAACGGAGCATGGGCGCCGACCGGGGAATCCAGCTGCGTCTGCCTCGTGGCCAGCCTTCAGCCGGGGTGCCGCGGACACCGACGCATCCGCGCCCCGGCGACGAGCTCGGCGGTACGGACGGTAGATTCCCCGGTCGGCGCCAGGATGCCGCGCGAACCGCCGGGATCGACGCTGCGCCTTCCTCGGAATGACAGGTGGGCGCCTGCCTGCAACTCCATCCGTGATGAACCAGGCCTTCCGGATGCGGCGCGAATCCATCGTTTTCACAGAGTTTGTACGTCCAGGCGCCCATCAATTGGAAGAGTTGCTTACGAATAAGGACGACGGAGGCTCTCTCCGGGCATCTCCGGGAGCTTCGCCGCCGCGCCGGCTCCGCGCCTTCGCGGCGTCGCCGAAGCGTTGCCGCGGAGTCGCCGGACGGAGGCATCGGCGTGTCCATCATGCAGATGGCTGTTGACAGAGTGCGCCCGCAAGATTACGATATGCACCACTCAGCCAACAGCCATCCGAAGTCCCCTTCAGTTCCGTTCCGCAATCCAGGGTGATCCGCCGGTCAGGACAGCAAGCGTCGAAATCGTCGTCGTCGGGCTGCATTTGTCGGGTTTGTTAACAAAAGAAATCCACTCGCCGCCAGCGGCCGAACCCGCCGCCCGCGCGCCGATGCGCCGGATTTGTTGGAAATTTTGACAAACGCGCTGGACGGACCGCCGACCGGCCCCCGGGGGGCGGCCGCGGCCGTTCCGTCGTCGCTTCCGGACCCGCCGGGGCCCCGCCCCGGCCGCAGGTGATGGACGTTCCACCCGTGCAGCGTCGCCGTCGCGGCGGTGACGGACCACTCCCCACCCATCGGAGGACAAACCCATGGCACTCGGTCGTCAGCTGGTCCTCGCGCTACTCGGCTGCCTGCTGGGCGCGGCCGGGCTGAGCGCACAGAATACGGGCACCGTGACCGGACGGGTCCTGGAAGGCTCCACGCAGGAGCCGCTGGCCGGCGTCACGGTGGCGGTGGCGGAGCGCAGCGGGGTGACCGGCGCGGACGGGCGCTTCACCCTCGGCGGCGTGCCCGCGGGGACGCACACCCTGCGCGCCACCCGCATCGGGTTCGGCACGGTCACGCAGCAGGTCACGGTGGCCGCCGGGCAGACGGCGACCGTGGAGCTGGCCATGAGCTCGCAGGCGCTGATGCTGGAGGAGGTGGTGGCCATCGGCTACGGGACGCGCAGCTCGCGCGACGTGGCCGGGGCGGTGGAGGGCGTGACCGCCGAGGAGTTCAACACCGGCCGCATCGTGAGCCCCGAGCAGCTCATCCAGGGCAAGGTGGCCGGCGTGCAGGTGGTGACCAGCGGAGAGCCGGGCGGCGGCACCAACCTGCGCATTCGCGGCGGCAGCTCCGCGGACGTGGCGGGGGGCGCCAGCAACGAGCCGCTCATCGTGGTGGACGGCGTTCCGCTCCCGGTGGGGGGCGGCCTCTCGGCCGGGCGCAACCCGCTGAACTTCATCAACCCCGAGGACATCGCCAGCGTCACGGTGCTCAAGGACGCCGCCTCCACGGCCATCTACGGCTCGCGGGGCGCCAACGGCGTGATCCTGATCGAGACCAAGAACGGCGCCGCCGCGGGGCCCTCGGTCACCTACAGCAGCTCCTTCTCCACCTCGTCGCCCATCGGCGAGGCCAGCATGCTCTCGGCGGAGCAGCTGCGCGCCGCGGTGGCGCAGTACGAGCCCGCGCAGGTGTCGCGGCTGGGAAGCGCGAACACCGACTGGCGCTCGGCCGTGCTGGACGACGCGATGGGCCAGGAGCACCAGGTGGCGCTCAACGGCAGCGGGACGAACATGAACTACCGCCTGTCGCTGAACTACCTGGACCAGGAGGGCGTGCTGCGGGGCTCCGAGATGGAGCGCGTGACGGCCGCGCTGAGCTACAACCACCGGCTCTTCAACGACCGGCTGGGGATCCGCGCGACGCTGCGCGGGGCGCGCACCGACGACCGCTTCACCCCGGGAAGCGTGCTGGGCACCGCCATGGCGTTCGATCCCACGCAGCCGATCTACACCGACGACGGGCAGTACTTCGAGTTCGCCACCAACCGCGACGCTCCCAACAACCCGATCGCCGAGCTGGACCTGGTCACGGAGCAGGGCACCACCTACCGCGCCATCACCAACCTCGAGGCGCGCTACGAGCTCCCGTTCCTGGACGGGCTCTCCGCCACGCTCCGCACCGGCTACGACGTGGGCGCGTCGGAGCGCCGCGGCTTCTGGCCCTCCACCCTGCGCGCCCAGATCGAGAACCCCGCGCCCTGCGTGCGCGCGGAAGGGGCGCCGGAGTGCCGCACCGGCACGGTGAACCGCTCCAACCCGCGCGAGACCACGGGGATCATCGACGCGTTCGGCAACTACACGGGGCGCATCTCCAGCCTGAACAGCGACATCGACGCCACCGCGGGCTACTCGTACGAGCAGCGCAACGGCGACTATCCCTTCCTGCAGGGGCGCGGCCTGGTGGTGAACGCGCTGGGCACCAGCGGTCTGGCCGACGCGCAGGTGATCACCTCGACGCTGGGCGTGCGCGAGAGCCGGCTGGCCTCGTTCTTCGGCCGGGTGAACGTCACCATGGCCGACCGCTACCTGCTCACGCTGAGCGTGCGCCGCGACGGCAGCTCGCGCTTCGGGCCCGACAACCAGTGGGGCACCTTTCCCGCGGTGGCCCTTGGGTGGCGGGTGTCTGACGAGCCGTTCATGCAGGGGCTGGGGTGGCTGGACGAGCTGAAGCTGCGGGGCTCGTGGGGGGTGAACGGCAACCAGGAGTTCGGCGACTACCGCTGGGTGCCGTCGTACAGCATCAGCGACGCGTTCGCCCGCGCGCAGTTCGGCGGCGAGTTCGTGACCACCATCCGCCCCACGGCGGTGGACCCCGACATCAAGTGGGAGGAGACCACGTCGTGGAACGTGGGCTTCGACTACGCCGTCCTGGACGGCCGCCTGTCGGGCGCGGTGGACTACTACGTCAAGGACACCGACGACCTGCTCTTCGAGGTCATCGTTCCGGCCGGCTCGTACGTCAGCAACCGCATCGTCACCAACGTGGGGAGCATCCGCAACCGCGGCCTGGAGTTCAGCCTGAACGCGGCGGTGCTGCGGGGCAACAGCCTGGGCGGGCTTACCTGGGACGCCAACTTCAACGCGGCCACCAACACCAACCGCCTGCTCAAGATCGACGCGCTGAACCTGTCCGGCGCGCGGATCTTCACCGGCAGCATCCTCGGCGCCGTGGGCAACAACATCCAGGTGCTGCAGCCCGACTCGCCCATCCGCTCGTTCCTGGTGTTCCGCCACAAGCGCGACGCCAGCGGCAATCCCATCGTGTCGACCGACAAGCTCGACATGTACGAGGACATCAACGACGACGACCAGATCAACGAGCTGGACCGGGTTCCCTTCCACAGCCCGGCGCCGCAGTGGACCTTCGGGCACAGCTCCACGTTCGGGTACCGCAACCTGGACCTGGGCTTCACCCTGCGGGCGCAGCTGGGGAGCTACGTGTACAACAACCTGGCCTCGTTCCGCGGCAACTACGCGGAGCTGCTGACCAACGCGGGGATCACCAACCTGCACTCGTCGGTGCTGGAGAACGGTTTCACCGAGCCCGAGTACTTCTCCGACATCTACGTGGAGGACGCGTCGTTCCTGCGCATGGACAACCTGACGCTGGGCTACACGGTGCCGCGCTTCCGCGGGCTGGAGGGGGTGCGCCTGTTCGGCACGGTGCAGAACGTGTTCACCATCACCGACTACACCGGGGTGGACCCCGAGGCCGGCATCGGCGGCATCGACAACACCATCTATCCGCGGTCGCGCACGTTCACCGCCGGCGTCAGCGTCGGCTTCTGACGCGCCGCCCCGAACTCATACGGAGAAAGACCAGCCATGAATACCAGAGCGGTAAAGACGGTCGCCGCGGCGGTGCTCCTTTCGCTGGGGGGCGCGGCGGCGTGCACCGACCTGACCACCTACCCGCGTGACCGGGTCGCCGGGGGCAACATCTTCAACGAGCCGGGGGCGTACCGGTCGTTCCTGGCCAAGATCTACGCGGGGCTGGCCGTCACGGGGATGAACGGCGAGGGCGGCGCCGGCAACGGCGACGTGGCCGGCATCGACGAGGGCTTCTCGCAGTACATCCGCCAGTGGTGGCAGCTGCAGGAGCTGCCGACGGACGTGGCGGTGATCGCCTGGGGCGACAAGGACCTCCCCGAGATGAACAGCCAGGAGTGGGGGACGGCCAACCAGTTCATCCAGGCGATGTACTACCGGATCTTCTTCCAGGTGGCGCTCGCCAACGAGTTCCTGCGCGAGACCACCGACGCCAAGCTGTCGGAGCGCGGCGAGAGCGAGCAGGTGCGCGCCGAGGTGGCCCAGTACCGCGCCGAAGCCCGCTTTCTGCGCGCGCTGAGCTACTGGCACGCGGTGGACCTGTTCGGCAACGTGCCCTTCGTGGTGGAGACGGACAACCTGGGCGCCGACGCGCCGCCGCAGCGCTCGCGGGCGGAGGTGTTCCAGTTCGTGGAGCAGGAGCTGACCGCGGTGCGCCCGCTCCTTCCGGCGGCGGGGGCCAACCAGTACGGCCGCGCCAGCCAGGCGGCGGTGGACATGGTGCTGGCCAAGCTGTTCATGAACGCGCAGGTGTACTCCGGCACGGCCCGGTACGCCGACGCGCGCCAGGCCATCGAGCGGGTGATCGCGACCGGCAAGTTCCAGCTGGACGACCGCTACCAGGACCTCTTCCTGGCCGACAACCACACCTCGCCGGAGATCATCTTCCCCGTGCCCTTCGACGGGCGCAACACGCGCACGTACGGCGGAACGACGTTCCTGATCCACGCGTCGGTGGGCAACCAGATGAACCCGTCGGACTACGGCATCGGCGGCGGGTGGTGGGGGCTGCGTGCCAAGCCGCAGCTGGTGTCCAAGTTCCCGGGCGGCGCGGCCAGCGCCGACCGCCGCGCGAACATCTTCTACACCAACGGCCAGACGCTGAACATCAGCTCGGTGGGCGCCTTCGAGCAGGGGTACACGGCGCCCAAGTACCGCAACGTCACCAGCACGGGGGTCCGCGGCTCCGACGGCCAGTTCGCCGACACCGACTTTCCCATGTTCCGCCTGGCGGACGCGTACCTGATGTACGCCGAGGCGGCGCTGCGCGGCGGCGGCGGCAGCACGGCGACGGCGCTGGACTACGTGAACCAGATCCGCCGGCGCGCCTACGGCAACACCAGCGGCGACATCACGGCGGGCGACCTCACGCTGGACTTCATCCTGGACGAGCGGGCGCGCGAGCTGTTCTGGGAGGCGCACCGCCGCACCGACCTGGTGCGCTACGGGCGCTTCACGGGCGGCAGCTACCTGTGGGCGTTCAAGGGAAGCCGGCAGTCGCCGGGCGGCACCGCCTCGGCCGCGCACCTGAACCTGTACCCCATCCCGGCCAGCGACCTGGCCGTGAACCCCAACCTGGCGCAGAATCCGGGATACTGAGGGGCAGGGAATTAGGGAAGAGGGAATAGGGAAGAGGGAATAGGGAATAGGGAATAGGGAATGGTCTGCAGCTCCGCCGCCGCAACGGCGGGGC
>DASTNU010000053.1:0-9094 GCA_035720605.1 Longimicrobium sp.
GGGGTACGCGTTCGCCAAGCTGCGCTTCCGCGGCCGCGACGGGCTGTTCCGCATGCTGGCGGCCGGGCTGGTGATCCCGGTGCAGGTGTCGATGCTCCCGCTCTTCCTGCTGATGAAGCAGCTGGGGCTCATCAACAGCTACTGGGGGGTGATCATCCCGGGGATGGCCAGCATCTTCGGCATCTTCCTCATCCGCCAGTACGCGCAGTCCATTCCCGACGACCTGCTGGACGCGGCGCGGATCGACGGCGCCGGCGAGCTGCGCATCTACACCTCCATCGTGCTCCCCACCATCGTGCCCATCCTGGCGACGCTGGGGATCTGGACCTTCCTGAGCACGTGGAACGATTTCATGTGGCCGCTCATCGTGCTGAGCGACGAGGCGCGGTGGACGCTGCCGGTGGCGCTGGCCAACCTGAGCGGCGAGCACGTGCAGGACACGGAGCTGATGATGGCGGGCTCGGTGCTGACGATCCTGCCGGTGATGCTCGTGTTCCTGTTCCTGCAGCGGTACTACATCCAGGGCGTGATGGTGGGGAGCGTGAAGGGATGAGGGCGATCATGCAGGGACTTCGACGGGCTTCGAGCACGGGAAAGCCTTCCCCCCCGCCCGCTGCGCGGGGGGCCCTCTCCCCCGACGGGCCTTTTGCTCGTTCCTCGCAACGGCCGTCGACCCCTCCCCCAACTTCGGGGGAGGGGTGGTACCAGGGCTTGCTCCTCGCGCTACGCCCGGGAATCGCGCAGTCGAATTCTCCCCTTTCCCCCGCGCAGCGGGGGAGAGGGGCCGGGGGAGAGGGGGCCCTCGGCGGGCGGGAGGGTGCACGGTCGGCCGCCGGGATCCCGGCGCCCCACCAACCTTCCCCAGGGGTTTTTGGGGGAGGTCGCGAGGCGACGAGCGGGCGGGGGCGTCTCGCGGGCCTTGCCACCGCGTTCCTGGCTCTCTTTGCCGCCTGCGCCCCGGCGTCCGTCGAATCCGCCGCCACGCCCGCGCCATCCTCGTCCGCATCGCCCGCCGCGCAGACCCGCGTGCTGGACGACTTCGAGACGGTGAGCGGGTGGTCGGCGCACCCGTCCGAAGGCGTGGAGCTGCGCATCTCGCAGGACAGCGGCTTCGCGGGCAGGGCCATGCGGCTGGACTTCGACTTCCACGGCGGCGCCGGCTACGCCATCGCCAGGAAGTCCGTCCCCATCGACCTGCCGCCGAACTGGGAGTTCGCCTGGCGCATGCGGGCCGACGCGCCGGTGAACGACCTGGAGTTCAAGCTCATCGACCCGTCCGGCGAGAACGTCTGGTGGATGAACCGCCGCCGCTTCGAGTATCCGCGCGACTGGCAGCGCATCCGCACGCAGAAGCGCCAGGTGGAGTTCGCCTGGGGGCCGAAAGGCGGCGGGGAGATGGATTCCGTCGCGCAGCTGGAGATCGTCGTCACCGCGGGGACGGGAGGGCGGGGGACGGTCTGGATCGACGACCTGACCTTCCGCGCGCGCGAGCCCAACACGCCGTACACGCTCACGCCCCAGGTGCACGGCTCGGCATCCATGCGTGAGCTGCCGCCCGCGCTCGCCATCGACGGCGACTCCGCGACCGCGTGGAGAGGGGGGGAGGACGCGTGGATCTCCATCGACTTCCTGCGCGACCGCGAGATGGGCGGGCTGGTGCTCGCCTGGGATTCGCTCGACTACGCCACGGACTACACGCTGGAGACGTCGGACGACGGCGCGCGCTGGGTAACGGTGTATACCGTCGAGAACGGCAACGGCGGGCGCGATCCCATCTACCTGCCGGAGACGGAGACGCGGCACCTGCGCCTGCGCGTCGGCGGGACCAGCCGCGAGCGCGGCGTGGCGCTGCGGGACGTCGGCGTGCAGCCGGCGGAGTGGTCGCAGACGCCGAACGCCTTCTTCGCCAACCTGGCGAAGCTGGCGCCGCGCGGCGCGTATCCGCGCTACCTGGCGGGCGAGCAGTCGTACTGGACGGTGGTGGGCGTCAACGGCGACACCCGCGAATCCACCCTCAACGCCGACGGGGCGGTGGAGACGGGGATCGGGATGCCGTCCGTCGAGCCGTTCCTGCACGTGGACGGCCGCCTCTGGTCGTGGGCGGACGTGCGGTCCACGCAGTCGCTGGCGAACGGCTATCTGCCGATCCCGTCCGTCACGTGGGAGGGCGCGCCGCTCCGGCTCACGGTGACGGCGATCCCCGGCGGCGAGCCGGAGCGCTCCGCCGTCTACGCCCGCTACCGGATCGTGAACCCGTCCGCCGCGGCGCGCAGCGCCACGCTGTTCCTTGCCGTCCGGCCGCTGCAGGTGAACCCGCCCTGGCAGTTCCTGAACGTGCAGGGCGGCGTGGCGCGCATCCGCGACATCGCGTTCGACGACACCACGCTGACCGTGAACGGCGCGCCCGTGCTCGTCGTCCGGGGCGATCCGGACGATTTCGGCGCGGCGCCGTTCGACGCGGGCGACGTGGTGGACTACCTGCGGCAGGGCCGCGTTCCGGATGCCGGGCGCGTGAGCGATCCGCGCGGCTTCGCCTCTGCCGCGCTGGCGTATCGCCTGGAGCTGGGGCCGGGCGAGGCGCGGGAGGTGCTGGTCGCGATCCCGCTGCACGGCGCCGCTTCCCTGCCCGTGGGCCTGGACTGCTACCGGGCGGAATGCGAGACGAGCGACCTCCAGGCGCGGGCGGTCCGCACGTGGGAGGCGGAGCTGGACCGCTTCACGCTGCGACTTCCCGCCGCGATGCACGGCGAGGAGATCGCGAACACGCTGCGGTCGCAGCTGGCGTACATCCTCATCAACCGGGACGGCCCGTCGATCCAGCCGGGGTCGCGCAGCTACGACCGCTCGTGGATCCGCGACGGCTCGCTGACCAGCGCCGCGCTGCTGCGCCTGGGCCACGCGGACGAGGTGCGCGCCTTCGCCGAGTGGTACGCGCCGCACCAGCGGGCCAGCGGCTACGTGCCCTGCTGTGTCAGCCTGCGTGGCGCCGACCCCGTCCCCGAGCACGACAGCCACGGCCAGCTGGTCTACCTGGTCGCCGAGACCCACCGGCTGACGGGCGACCGCGCCTTCCTGGAGCGGATGTGGCCGCACGTGGCGCGCGCGGTGGCGTTCATCGACACGCTGCGCCACGAGCGGATGACGCCGGAGTACCGCACGGCGGAAAGGCGCGCGTACTTCGGGCTGGTGCCGCAGTCCATCAGCCACGAGGGCTACTCGGCGAAGCCGATGCACTCGTACTGGGACGACTTCTTCGTGCTCAAGGGGCTGGAGGACGCGGTCTACGTGGCGGACGTCCTGGGGAGGACGGCGGAGCGCGCGCGCTTCGCCGCCGTCCGGGACGGCTTCCGCGCCGACCTGCGCGCGTCCATCGACGCGGCGATGGCGATGCACGGCATCGACTTCATCCCCGGCTCGGTGGAGCTGGGCGACTTCGACGCCACGTCGACGACGGTGGGCGTGAGCCCGCTCGGCGGGCTGGGATGGCTGCCGCAGCGGGCGCTGGAGAACACCTTCGAGCGCTACTACCGCGAGAGCGTCCGCGCGCGGCTGGACGGCGCCGCCTGGGACGGCTACACGCCGTACGAGTGGCGCACGGTGGGCACCTTCGTGCGGCTGGGGTGGAAGGAGCGCGCCCACGAGGCCATCGGCCTCTTCTTCGGCCACCGCCGCCCCGCCGCGTGGAACCAGTGGGCGGAGGTGGTCTTCCGGGACGAAAGATCGCCGCGCTTCATCGGCGACATGCCGCACACCTGGGTGGGGTCGGACTTCATCCGCTCCACGCTGGACCTGTTCGCGTACGAGCGGATGCAGGACAGCGCGCTGGTGGTGGGCGCCGGCGTCCCCGAGGCGTGGGTGCGCGAGGACGACGGGCTGGAGCTGGCGGGGCTGCGAACCTACTGGGGCACGCTGGAGCTGCGGACGCGCGCCGAGGGCGACGCCGTCCGCGTCCGCGTGGGCGGGGACGTGCGCGCGCCGGGCGGGATCGTGGTCCGCACCCCGCTGGACCGCCCCATCCGCCGCGCCACGGTGAACGGCCGCGCGGTGCCGGTGGATGCGGACGCGCGCGAGGTCGTGGTCCCCGCCGCGCCGGCGGACGTGGTGCTGGAGCATTGATGCGCATGCCCGCGTTCGCCCCGGTCGCGGGAGAGTCCTCTCCGTCGCTGCGCGACGGGGGCCCTCTCCCCCGCCAGGCCTTTCGCTCGTTCCTCGCGACGGCTGGCGACCCCTCCCCCAACCCCGGGGGAGGGGTTGGGCACGGGCTGGTTCCTCGCTTCAGGACTCGCCCCCAGGCAGGGCGAGCAGATTCCTCGGTCGGCGCGCAGGGCCCTGCGTGGGGGGACGGTTCGGCGCGGCGCCTCCCTCGGAATGACAGTCCAGGGCGTCCCGGAGCGCGCTCGAATTCTCCTTTCCCCCACGCGGTTTGTGGGGGAAGGGCTGGGGATGGGGGGCGCCGGCGGCACGCGAGAGGCTCTGGCTTCGCGCTCCTGGCCCTCGCTCTCGCGCTCTCCGCTTGCTCCCCGGCTTCCACCGGCGCGCAGGGACCGGTGCCCCCGCCGGGGTATCGCCTGGTGGCGCCGCTGGCGGCGGGCGCGCAGGCGCGGGCGGACAGCGCTGTACGCATGATCGAGCGGATGACGGGGGAGGGGTGGGCGGCGCACACCTTTCGCGGCAGCGACGGCATCGAGATCCGCTATCGCCTCCTGCCGCCTGCGGATCCGCGGCCGGGGCGGCGCTACCCGCTGGTGGTCGTCTTTCACGGCTCGGGCGAGATCGGCACGGACAACGAGCGGCACCTGGACCGCTTCCCGAAGGCCTGGGCGCGCCCGGAGATCCGCCGCCGCTATCCCGCGTACGTGCTGGCTCCGCAGATGCCCGAGCGCAGCGCCAACTACGTGGTCGACGAGCGGAACGCCCGGATGGACCTGGTGCCCGGCCGGCCGCTCCCCGCCGCGCTGGAGCTGATCGACCGGTTGCGCGCGGAGCTGCCGGTGGATTCGTCGCGCGTGTACGCCATCGGCTTCTCGATGGGCGCGTCGACCACGTTCGCGGCGCTGGCGCTGCGGCCGGAGCTGTTCGCGGCGGCCATCCCCATCGCCGGCGTCCCGGACCCGGCGCGGGCGGCGGCGGTGGCACGCACGCCGGTGTGGATCATCCACGGCAACAGCGACGACGCGGTCTCGATCGCGCCCGGCCGCGCCTTTCTCCCCGTGCTGCAATCCGTTCCCGGCGCGCGGGTGACCTTCTGGGAGTACGACGCGGGCGAGCACCGCGTCCCCGTGGAGCTGCTGAGCAGCGACGCGTTCCCGCGCTGGCTGTGGGCGCACCGCAAGCCATGAGCGCGGCGGCGACGGCGTGCATCCTGAATCCGATGGACCCGCTGGAATGACGAAGTCCGACGCCCGACCGGCCGAATCCCGATCCACCGCCGCCGTGCTGCGCCGCGGCGATTACGCGCTCCTGCTCACCGCCGCGGGGGGCGGCGGGAGCAGCTATCGCGGCCACGCCCTCACCCGCTGGACCGCCGATCGTACGCGTGACGCCGACGGTTTCTTCGTCTACCTGCGCGACCTGGATTCCGGCGACGTCTGGTCCGCCGCCCACCAGCCGGCCGCCCGCTCGGCGGATGCGTACGAGGCGCATCTCGCCGGCGGCCGCGCGGAGATCGTCCGCCGCGACGGCGAGATCGAGACGCGCCTGGACGTCCGCCTCCCCGCCGGGGGCGATGCCGAGCTGCGGCGCATCACCCTCACCAACCACGGCGACCGCCCGCGCCGCGTCGAGGTGACGACGTACGCCGAGCTGGTGCTCAACACCCACGCCGGCGACGCGGGGCATCCCGCCTTCAGCAAGCTGTTCGTGCAGACGGGGTGGATGGAGGAGCGCGAGACGCTCGCCGCCTGGCGCCGCCTGCGCAGCCCTGAGGACGAGCCGCTGTGGGCCGTCCACCGCCTGCTCGCGGACGATGGGCCGGTGGAGCACGAGACGGATCGCGCGCGGTTCATCGGCCGCGGGCGCACGCTGGCATCGCCCGCGGGGATGGATGCGGGCGCGCGGCTCTCCGGCACCGTGGGCAACGTGCTGGATCCCGTGTTCAGCCTCCGCCGCGTCGTCATCCTGCCGCCCGGCGAATCGGCTAGCCTGATCGCGCTCCTCGGCGCCGGCCGCACGCGGCAGGAGGTGGAGTCAGTGGCGGATCGATACGCGGATCTCGCCGCCGCCTTCGCCGCCTTCGACGCCGCGCCGCCGGCGGAGGCGGGCGATGCGCAGGCGCTCGGCGTTCCCGAGTCGTGGCTGCGCAACGCCGGCCGCCTGCCGGTGCCGGAGGCGGGCGAACGCACTGCGGCGGAGTGGTTCAGGCCGATGCCGAGGGAGGGCGTGCCCGGAGAACGGCTGGGCTGGAACGACGAGCAGCTGCAGTTCTTCAACGGCTTTGGCGGGTTCTCGCGGGACGGACGCGAGTACGTGATCCGCATGCCGCCGGGCGAGCACGGACCCGTACGGCCGCCGCTGCCGTGGACCAACGTGATCGCCAACGAGCACACCGGGTTCCTCGTCTCCGAGAGCGGCGCGGCGAGCACCTGGACCGCGAACAGCCGCGAGAACCGGCTGACCCCGTGGAGCAACGACCCCGTGAGCGATCCGCACGGCGAAGCGCTCTACCTTCGCGACGAAGCAGGCGACCTGTTCTGGTCGCCCACGCCCGGCCCCGCGCCCGGTGACGGCGCGTACGAGGCGCGCCACGGCTTCGGCTACACGCGGTTCCGCCACGTCAGCGACTGGCTGGACCAGGACACGACGATGTTCGTGCCGCGCCATGATCCCGTGAAGATCGTGCGGCTGCGCGTGACGAACCTGGGTGACGGGCCGCGCCGCATCTCCCTGCTCAGTTACGCGCAGCTGGTGCTCGGCGGCCTGCCGCAGGAAACCGCCGCGAACGTCGAGACGCGCTGGGACGGGGCCGCCGATGCGCTCTTCGCCACCAGCCGCAACCGCGGCGAGTTCTCCGAGCGCGTCGCCTTCGCCGCGGCCGTAATCGTCCGGGAGCGCGATCGAATTCTCCCTTCCCCCACGCAGTTTGTGGGGGAAGGGCCGGGGATGGGGGCCGCCGGCCGGACGCACCAGCCTCCGCCGATCTCCTGGAGCGCCGATCGCACTGCCTTCCTCGGCCCGTACGGCTCCGCGGAGTCGCCGCTTGCCCTGCGGACGGCGGAGCGGTTGGACGGCGCGGCGGGTGCCGGGCTGGATCCCTGCGCCGCGTTCAAGGTGACGTGCTTCATCCAGCCGGGAACGACCGCTGAGGTCGCGTTCCTCCTGGGAGAGGCGGCGGACGAGGCGGCCGCGCGCGCCGTGATCGCGAAGTATCGCCGGAGGGGCGCGGTCGACGCCGCCCTGGAAGAGATGCGGGCGTTCTGGATCGATCTCGTCGGCGCCGTGCAGGTGCGGACGCCGTCGCCGGAGCTGGACCTGATGGTGAACGGCTGGCTGGCGTACCAGAACCTGGGCTGCCGCGTGTGGGGGCGCACCGCGTTCTACCAGTCCGGCGGCGCGTTCGGCTTTCGCGACCAGCTGCAGGACTCGTCCGCGCTCGTCTACCTGCGCCCCGAGCTCACGCGGCGGCAGATCCTCCTCCACGCGGCGCACCAGTTCGTGGAAGGAGACGTGCTGCACTGGTGGCACCCGCCGCTCAGCAAGGGCATCCGCACGCGTTTCGCCGACGACCTGCTCTGGCTGCCGTACATCACCGCGTTCTACGTCGCCTCCACGGGGGACGAGGTGGTGCTGGACGAGAGCGCTCCGTTCGTGACCGCCGCGGAGCTGCCGGAGGGCGAGGACGAGGTCTTCCTCGTTCCCGAGGACTCCGGCGAGCGGGCCAGCGTCTACGAGCACTGCTGCCGCTCCATCGACCGCTCGCTCACCCGCGGCGCGCACGGCCTGCCGCTGATGGGCACCGGCGACTGGAACGACGGGATGAACCGCGTGGGCCGCGAAGGCCGCGGCGAAAGCGTGTGGCTGGGCTTCTTTCTCCACGGCATCCTGGATGCCTTCATCCCGATCGTGGAGGCGCGGGGGGATGCGGCGCGGGCGCAGACGTATCGTGCCTATCGCGCCAGCCTGGCGGAGGCGCTGAACGACGGAGGGTGGGACGGCGCGTGGTATCGCCGCGCCTATTACGACAACGGCGCGCCGCTGGGCTCCGCCGCCAACGACGAGTGCCGCATCGACGCCATCGCGCAGGCGTGGGCGGTGCTTTCGGGCGTGGCGCCGGCGGAGCGCGCGGAACAGGCGCTGGACGCCATGGAGCGGCACCTGGTCTCGGAGCGCGACGGCATCATCCGCCTGCTGACGCCCGCGTTCGACCGCACGCCGCACGATCCCGGCTACATCAAGGGCTACCTTCCCGGCGTGCGCGAGAACGGCGGCCAGTACACGCACGCGGCGCTGTGGGCGGTGCGCGCGCTGGCGCAGGCGGGGCGCACCGAACGCGCGGCGCGGCTGCTGGAGATGGTGAGCCCCGTGAGCCATGGCCGCACCCCGGACGAGGTGGCTGTCTACCAGGCGGAGCCGTACGTGATCGCCGCGGACGTGTACGGCGTGGCGCCGCACGTGGGGCGGGGCGGCTGGACGTGGTACACGGGCTCGGCGGGGTGGATGTTCCGCGTGGCGCTGGAGTCCGTGCTGGGCGTCACCCTGCGCCGCGGCGACGCCCTCTGCATCCGCCCCTGCATCCCGCGCGGCTGGCCCGGCTTCACCGTCCGCTACCGCCTCCCCGACTGCGTGACCACGTACGAGATCGCCGTCACCCACGAGGACGGCGACGGCATCCGCGGCACGGCGGACGGGCGGGAGGTGGAGGCCGTCGACGGCGCCCTGCGCATCCCGCTGGCGCGCGACGGCGGGACCCACCGGGTGGAGGTAATGCTGGGGCGGGATTTCGCGCCGGCGTACGCGCCGGGCGTGGCGGAGATGGCGACGCCTGCGGATTGACGCCGAGCGGCAGGAATGGCGGAGTCATCCCCCTCTGCCGCTGCGGGGAGGCCCTCTCCCCCGCCAGGCCTTTCGCTCGTTCCTCGCGACGGCTGGCGACCCCTCC
>DASTNU010000054.1:0-3942 GCA_035720605.1 Longimicrobium sp.
TGGGGACGCCGATGGAGACGCCGCCCGCCAGCGCCATGTCGCACTCGCCGTTCAGCAGCGCCTGCGCGGCCACGTGCACGGCCACCAGCGAGGTGCTGCACGCGCTCTGGATGTTCATGCTGGGCCCGCGCAGCCGCATGCGGTACGACACGTGGGCCGTCAGGAAGTCGTTCTCCGTGACGGTGCTCAGGTGCCAGCGGTTGACGCCCTCGAAGAGCGAGCGGTCGCGGAGGTAGTGGTGCATGAAGTACGTGGGCGAGGTGGCACCTCCGTACACCCCCACGGAACCGGGGAACTCCGACGTGTCGTAGCCGGCGGACTCCAGCGCCTCCCAGCACGTCTCCAGGAAGAAGCGGATCTGCGGATCCATCAGCTCCGCGTCGCGCGCGCGGTAGTTGAAGAACGACGCGTCGAAGCGGTCGGTCCCCTCCACGCAGCCGCGTGCGCGGACGTAGCCGGGCATCGCGAGCAGCTCCTCGCTCACCCCCTCCGCGCGCAGCTCGTCCTCGGTGAAGTGGGTGATCCCCTCCACGCCGTCGCGCAGGTTGCGCCAGAAGGCGTCCACGTCGGGCGAGCCGGGAAAGCGTCCCGCCATGCCGATGACGGCGACGGCGGTGGGCGGGAACTCCGGTGAATTCGGACTGCTCATCTCAGGACCAGGGAACAGGGGACAGGGAACAGGGAACGGCTGCGGTCTCATCTGCGTCCGCGCTGGGTGCCCACGGAGGCACGGCGAAGGCCGGCGCGGTCGGTGCCGCGCTGCTGGGAGACGGTGACGGCGGGGGCCGCCTCCGGCTTCTCGGTCACGAAGGCGGCCTGCGCGGCCACCGTGGTGTGGCGGAACAGGTCCACCAGCATGATCTCGCGCGGAAACGCCTCGCGGATGCGCGCGAACAGCCGCGCCACCAGCAGCGAGTGCCCGCCGATCTCGAAGAAGTTGTCGTGCACCCCCACCCGCTCCACCCCCAGCTCCTCCGCCCAGATGCGGGCGATCGCCTCCTCGGCCGGGGTGGTCGGCGGAACGTGGTCGCGCCCGGCGGCGCGCTCGGGCTCGGGGAGCGCGCGGTGGTCCACCTTGCCGTTGGCGGTGAGGGGGAGCCGGTCCAGCGCGACGAAGACGCCCGGGATCATGTAGTCCGGCAGCGTCGCGCCCAGGTGGGCGCGCAGGTCGGCGGCGGCGGGCACCGCGCCCCCGCCGGCGGGGACCAGGTACGCCACCAGCCGCCGCTCCCCGGCGGCGTCCGGGCGCAGGGCCGCCACCGCCTCGGCCACGCCGGGGTGCTCGCGCAGCCGCGCCTCGATCTCTCCCGGCTCGATGCGGAAGCCGCGCACCTTCACCTGCCGGTCGGTGCGCCCCAGGAACTCGAGTGCGTGAGTGCGTGAGTGCGTAAGTGCGTGAGTGAAAGGCGTCTGGCTTCGCTGCTCGTGGCCGGCCCCATTCGAATCCCCCACCAACGCACTCACGCACTCACGCACTGACGCACGTTCCACCCAGCGCACCCGGTCGCCGGTGCGGTACAGGCGCGCGCCGGGCTCCGCCGAGAACGGGTCGGGGACGAAGCGCTCCGCCGTCAGCGCCGGCCGCCCCAGGTAGTCGCGCGCCACGCTCCGCCCGCCCAGGCACAGCTCGCCGGGCGCCCCCACGGGCGCCAGGCTCCCGCCGGGCTCCAGCACGTAGAGCGCGGCGTTCCCCAGCGGCCGCCCCACCATCTGCCGCGAGGCGGGCTCGCCGCCCAGCCGGTGCGCGGCGCAGATGATGGCGGCCTCGGTGGGCCCGTAGAGGACGTGGATCTCCGCCGCCGGGAAGGCGTGGCGCATTTCCTCCAGCAGGTCCGGCGCGACCGCGTCGCCGCCCACGAAGGCGCGCCGCAGGCCGGGGAGCACGCCCGCCGGAGTCGCGCGGACCTCCTGGACGATGCTGCGCATGAGCGCCGGGACGGCGTGCAGCACGGTGCACGCGGCCAGGTCCTCCACCAGCGCCGGCACCTCCAGCACCCGCTCGCGGGCAAAGAGCCGCACGCGCCCGCCGGCCAGCAGGGGGAGGAGCGATTCGAAGAGCCAGATGTCGAAGGCGAAGCTGGCCAGCGACGGGGCCCGGTCCGCCGGCCCGAAGCCGAACGCCCGCCCCGCCGCGGCCATGGTGGCGGCCAGGGCGCCGTGCTCCACGCGCACGCCCTTGGGGCGGCCGGTGGAGCCGGAGGTGTAGATGACGTACGCCGGGGCGGAGAGGCCAGGGAGCAGGGAACAGGGAACGGCGGGCGTGTGATCGGGCTGAGCCTCGATCTCGTCCGCATCCCGGTCCAGGACGACGAGATCGGCGCCCTCCACCGGCAGGCCGTCCACCAGCGCCGACCGGGTGACCACGACGCGCGCGCCGGAATCACTCAGCATGTAGGCGATGCGGTCGGCGGGATAGTCGGGGTCCAGCGGCAGGTAGCCGCCCCCCGCCTTCAGCGCGGCCAGCATCGCCTCCAGCATGGGCGCGCCGCGGCGGACGCAGATCGCCACCAGGGTCTCCGGGCCCACGCCGCGGGCGCGCAGGTGGTGCGCCAGACGGTTGGCGCGCCGGTCCAGCTCCGCGTACGTGAGCGCGCCATCCTCCGCCTCCACCGCCACCGCGTCCGGCGTGCGGGCGGCCTGCGCCTCGAACTGCCGGTGCACGGGAAGGTCGGGGATGGAGACGTCGGGGCCGGCGGCCTCAGCCACCAGCCGCGCCCGCTCGTCCTCCGAGAGCAGCGGCAGGCGCGAGAGGCGCGCGTCGGGAGCAGCCACGGCGGCCTCCAGCAGGCGGCGGTAGTGTCCCGCCATCCGCTCCACGGTGTCGCGGTCGAAGAGGTCCTCGGCGTAGTGGATGGTGCCGGTGATCCCCTCCTCGCGCTCCCAGAGGAGCCACTCCAGGTCGAAACGCGCCGTCCCGGAATCCAGCGGAAGGATCTCCATGGCCACCCCCGGCAGGCGCAACTCGGCGGGAGTGGCGTTCTGCAGCGCGAACATCGTCTGGAAGACGGGCGCGTGGCTCAGCGAGCGGCCCGGGTGCAGCGCCTCCACCAGCCGCTCGAACGGCAGGTCCTGGTGCTGGTAGGCGCCCAGCGTGGCCTCGCGCACCCGCTGCAGTAGCGCCGCGAAGGAGGGATCGCCCGAAAGGTCCGCGCGCAGCGGGAGCGTGTTGACGAAGAACCCGATCAGCCCCTCCGTCTTCGCCTGCGTGCGCCCCGCCACCGGCGAGCCCACGACCACGTCCTCCTCCCCCGACCAGCGCCAGAGCAGGACGTGGAAGGCGGCCAGCATCACCATGAACGGCGTGGCCCCCTGCCGCCGCGCCAGCTCGCGCACCCCCTCCGCCAGCGCGTGCGGGAGCACGACGCGCAGGCGGCGGCCGCGGTGGCTCTGCACGGCCGGACGCGGGCGGTCGGCGGGGAGCTCCAGCACGGCGGGAGCGCCGTCCAGCGTCTTCTTCCACCACGCCAGCTGCGCGGCCAGGCGCTCCTCCGTCCAGTGCTCGCGCTGCCACGCCGCGTAGTCCGCGTACTGCAGCGGCAGCGGCTCCAGCGGGGCCGGCGCGCCGCGCGAGAACGCCTCGTACAGCGCGCCCAGCTCGCGGAAGAGGACGCCCAGGCTCCACCCGTCGCTCACCACGTGGTGCATCGCCAGCACCAGCACGTGCTCGTCCTCCGCGAGCCGGAGGAGGCGGGCGCGGAAGACCGGCCCTTCCGCCAGGTCGAAGGGGCGGCGGATCTCCTCCTGGACGATGCGCCGCTCCTCCTCCTCCCGCCGGTCCGCCGGGAGGGCGGAAAGGTCGTCCGCGGGAAGGTGGAAGGCGCCGGCGGGGAGGATCACCTGCTCGGCCTCCGCGCCTTCGTCCGCGCGGATGACGGTGCGCAGCGACTCGTGGCGGCGCACCACCTCCGCCAGGGCGCGCTCCAGCGCGGCGGCGTCCAGCGC
>DASTNU010000055.1:0-3011 GCA_035720605.1 Longimicrobium sp.
GGGGAGGGGTCGCCGCCGAGCCGCGAGGAACGAGCGGCGCAGACGGCGGGGGAGAGGGCCCCGGCGGACGCAGCGAGATCCGTCGCCGTATATCCCCCCCTCCCGCGCAGTTTGCGGGAGGGGGTGGACGAGCCTGAGCGAGGCCGGGGGCGGGCCCTACGCCGCCGCCCGCTCCCGCTCGGCCTGGCGCACGGGGACCGGCTGGACGGCGGTGCGCGTGCGCTCCGCCAGCCCCCGCACCGCCCACGCCAGCGCAAGGTTGATGGGCAGCGCCAGCGCGATGATCTGCGCGTTGCGCTGGTCCAGCCCGGGAAGGACCTGCATCACGAACCCCAGCAGCGACAGCGCCGCCACCGCCGCCGCCAGCACCCACGCCGGCCGCGCCGCCCACCGCGCGCCGTACGCCACGCACGGCACCAGCAGCACCAGCGGCAGCGCCAGCGGCGAAAGCTGCAGCAGGTTCTCGTTGCGGTAGGCGATCTGGTGGTTGGTGAACGCCCACAGCCCCACCAGGATCACCCCGCCCGTCCCCGCGAACAGCAGCCACAGCGCGCCGATGGCGGAAAACCCGAACCGCGCCAGCGCCCGCCGCGGCGCCGCGCGCGCCAGCAGCACCAGCGCCCCGCCGATCAGCACCCCCGCCACCAGGAACCACGGCGTCCACCGTGGCGGCGTCGCCAGCGGCGCCTCGCGGCCCACGGCGGGAAGGATCGTCCACTCCTGCGCCACCAGCGGCACCTGCCGCCCCGCCGCGTCGGCCACGCGGATGGTCCGCACCTGCTCCTGCACCTTGAAGGGGAGGAACATCTCCTCCCACGCCGTGATCCGGCGGTCCGCGCCCGGCCCCAATCCGCCCGCCAGCCCCACGTACGACGCCGCGTCGTCCGCGATCAGCCGCTCGCTGTGCCAGCGGTAGGTGGTGCGGGTCAAGCTGTCCGCCGTGGCCGCGCGCAGGGTGCCGCCCAGCACCCGGTCCAGCGCGTCGCGAATGCGCGTGGAGCAGTTGTCGCGGTAGTAGTCGTACAGGTACTGGCGGTTCTGCGGCAGCGCGTTGGTCTCCAGCAACGCCTGCAGCTGGCGCTTCTGCGCGGGCGGCAGGTTCAGCAGCTGCGCATCGATCGCGCGGTTGAAGTACTGGTACTGGTAGACGCTCTGGTCGATGGTGAACACCCCCAGCTCGTACAGCCAGTCGCCCTTGATGAACCGCCCCCAGTACCCGGGCGAGTCGAAGTCGAAGACACCGTAGTTGAAGACGCGGTCCGTCCCCGCCGCGGGGTCGTGGATCCACAGCGCGTTGTGGCCGAACTTCTCCCACACCATGTCGCCCTGCCCCATGGTGAGCAGCACGACGGAGAGCCCCGTGTCCGGCAGGGTGGGCGGCGCCTGCGCGCGGACGGGCGCGGCGAGGACGAGCGCGGCGGCGAGGGTGAGCGGGCGGAGGATGGACGGCATCGGTTTCTCTCGCGGATGCGAAGCGTTTGGCGGCCTGCAAGTTAGCCAAAAGGGCGGCGGATGCGCCATGCCGCCGCCACTTTCGCGCGCCGTGGCCGGGCGGTACTCTCAGGCCGGAGGATGGCCGCGCGCAACCCGTGGAAGGATGGAGGCGACGTGTTCCGGGACGACCTGCTGGCGGGAAAGTCCATTCTGGTGACGGGAGGCGGCTCCGGGCTGGGGCTCTCCATGTCGAAGAAGTTCGCCGCCCTGGGCGCGCGGGTGGCCATCACCGGGCGCAGCGCGGACCGTCTGGCGGGCGCCGCGCGGCAGATCGACCCCACGGGCGAGCGCGTCTTCACGCACCCCTGCGACGTCCGCGACTTCGCGCAGGTGGAGGCGACGGTGGCGGCGGTGGCGGAGCGCTTCGGCGGGATCGACGTGCTGCTGAACAACGCGGCGGGGAACTTCCTGGCCGCCACGGAGGACCTGTCACCCGGCGGCTTCAACGCCGTCGTGCAGACGGTGCTGTACGGCACCTTCAACGCCACGCTGGCCGCGGGGCGGCGGATGATCGAGGGCGGGCGCGGCGGCAGCGTGCTGAACATCGTCACCACCTACGCGTGGACGGGGAGCGCCTTCGTGGTCCCCAGCGCGGCCGCCAAGGCCGGCGTGCTGGCGATGACGCGCTCGCTGGCGGTGGAGTGGGCGGAGTACGGCATCCGCAGCAACGCCATCGCCCCCGGCCCGTTCCCCACGGAGGGCGCCTGGAACGCGCTGATGCCCACGCCCGAGCTGGAGGCGGAGGCCCGCGCGCGCATCCCCATGAAGCGCTTCGGGGACCACGAGGAGCTGGCGAACCTGGCCGCGTTCCTGGTCTCCGACGGCGCGCCGTTCATCAACGGCGAGTGCGTCACCATCGACGGCGGCGAGTGGATCGCCAGCGGCGGCGAGTTCAACGGCCTCACGAGGATGCCGCGGGATGGGGTGAAAGCAGCGCTGCGCGCGATGCGAGGGAAATGAGTGCGTGAGTGCGTGAGTGCGTGAGTGCGTCAGTGCGTGAGTGGTTGATCGCGCGCAAGACGCTCTTCAGGCTCCACGCAGTCCCCGCGCCCGGCGGTTGAAACCGCTGCTGGAACGGCACAAAGTCCGCCTGCGCGGACTGCGCGCACCAGGTCCGAGCATGGGAGCAACCCTGGTGGCCGACGGAGTTGAAGCCCCACGTAGTTTGTGGGGCTTTCCGCAGTTGTTGCGGCGGGTTCACCCGCTCAGGCTCGGGGCTTCGGCTGCTCACGACTGAACGCGCCAACGCGCTTCACTCACGCACTCACGCACTCACGCACTCACGCACTCACGCACTAAAACGCACTTCCATGAAGGCAGCCTTCCTCTCCATCGGCGACGAGATCGTCGGCGGGTTGACGACGGACACCAACTCCGGGTTCATCGCCGGGGAGCTGCGCGACCTGGGCGTGGAGCCGATCGGCGGCTTCGCCGTGCGCGACGAGGAGGACGAGATCATCCGCGCCTTCCGCCAGGCGCTGGAGATCGCGGACCTCGTCGTCAGCACCGGCGGCCTG
>DASTNU010000056.1:0-7931 GCA_035720605.1 Longimicrobium sp.
ACCTCGGCGTTGCGCTCGCGCAGCAGGCGCTGCAGCACGGCGCGCGCGGCGTCGCCGCCGATCTCGCCCAGCGCGCGCACCGCCTCCACGCGGATGGCGCCGGGCGTGCGCGAGAAGAAGCCGCCCCCGGAGGCGCGCTCCGCCAGCACCGGCACCGCGCGCGGGTCGCCCACGCGGCCCAGCGCGCGCACCACCTCCACCTCCACCTCGGGGTCGTTCTCCTGCGGCAGCCGCGTCAGCAGCGGCCCCACCGCGACGGGGAGCTTGGTCAGCCCCAGCCCCAGCGCCGCCGCGCCGCGCAGGCTGGCCTCGCGGTCGTTCAGCCCCTTCGCCAGCAGCGGCACCGCCTCTTCCCCGCCGAGCTTGGAGAGCGCCAGGATGGTCTCGCGGCGCACGCGGGCGTCGGAGTGCTCGACCGTGCGGCGAAAGTACTCGATCGCGTCGGCGCTGCGGATCTCGCCCAGGATGCCGACCATGTTGCGCACCACGAACCAGCGCTCGTCGCCGATCATGTCCTCCAGCAGCGGCACGCCCACGTGGTCCAGCGCCACCAGCGCGTCGCGGTAGGCGCGGCGCGCGCCCACGTCCGTGGCCGCCACCAGCTCGCGCACCAGCGGCGTCACCGTGTCCGCGCCCAGGTGCAGCAGCGTGGAGCGCAGTCCCGTCCGCTCCTCTTCCGTGCGCGCCTTTCCCAGCCGCTGCACCAGCTCCTCGATCACCGCGCGGTTGCTTACGCGGTGCATCGCCAGCATCACCATGGCGCGGGTGGCGGGGTTGCGGCCCTGCATCTCCTCCGCGTCGCGGCGAAGGTCCTGCACCAGGCCTATGCCCCGGTCCATCATCCCGTGCGTCAGGCAGTACTGGGCCAGGAACTCCAGCCGGTTCAGCACCGTCAGGCGCTCGCTGTCGCTCCCCTGGCGCAGCAGGCGGCGCAGCTCCTCCGTGTCCTCGGTCTCCACCCGCACCGCAGAGTCGCGCACCTGCTCGTACATGTCGTGCGCGCTCCACAGCTGAATCCCGCCCTCCCCCAGCCCGCCGCTCACCTGCACGGAGCCCCCGCCGTCGCCCTCCCCGGCGAAGCCTCCATGCGCCGGCTGCACCCAGGCGCCGTCGATGGAGAGGCGCGAGGCGCCCGCCGCCGCCAGCGCCGCGGGGAGCCCGCCCGCAGCGCGCACCACGCGGGGAGGCAGCGCGACGGCGGAGAGGAAGCGCGAGAGCGAGTCGCTCCCCACGTCGTGCCGCAGCGCCGCGGCGCCCACCCCGTGCTCCCACAGCCGCATCGCGAGACGGTCCACGTGTCCGGAGCGGGGCGCCGGCGTGCCCCCCGCCGTCAGCCCGGCGGGGGTCAGGCGCAGATGGAAGTACTCGCCGGAGGCCAGCAGCGCCTCGGAGAGCGTCGCCACCGCCTGGGTGAGCGTGGGGTGCAGCAGGGGATAGAACTCGCTGAGCGCGTACGCCTTCGCGAGGTCCACCAGCATGCGGCCGGGAGCGGTGGGTGTGGCCATGGATTCGTGATGCGTCAGCGCTTGATGCGCTCTCCGCGGTCTTCGTAGCGGAAGGTCCAGGCGGCCAGCGCGCCGGGGCGGATGGCGCGCTCGCGGTGCCAGGGCTGCATGTCCCACCGGGAGCCGCCCTCCGCCCCGGGCTGCGCGTCGATCTCCCGCAGCACCGCGCGGATGCGCTCCCGCCACGCGGCCCAGTTCTCGGCGCGCAGGTCCACCCAGCCCTTGCGCGCCGTCTGGCCCGCGCCCTCGCCCGGCTCCGGCTCGATCTCCACCCTGCGGCCGCGGAGGACGCGCGCGCCGTCCGGCAGCAGCACCGCCAGCTTGGCCGTCAAGATCCGCGTCCGCAGGTCCGCGTCGTCCGCGACCAGCCTGTCCGCCTCGCGCGCGAAGCCGTCCGGATCGAGGGATGCCGCGCCGTCCAGCCGACCGGCGCAGAGGCGGCGGAGGATCTCCGCCTCGAAGAGCAGCTTGGTCAGGCGCGGGGGGCCCAGCATCTCGAAGGCCACGCTGCGCTCGCCGTCCTCCGCCTCCATCTGCTCCATCCGCCGCAGCGCCGTCTCGCGCAGCACCCCGGCGCGGTAGGTGGGGCCGCTGGTGGAGGCGTCCAGGGCGGCCACCACGTCGTGCCCCGTGGGGTGGCCCTGGATCTCGCGCACCGCGTCCAGCGCGATCTCTTCGGGGGTGATGAACTCCATCAGCCCCAGCGCGGTGAGCGCCTCGAACTCGTCCGGCGAGAACTGCCCGTTTTCCCCCGCGTCCAGGTGCACGCCGGTCAGCGGCTCGCCGGTTTCCCTCCACAGCGTCCCGCGCCCGAACTCGTGCCGCGCCTCGCGCCCCCCGTCCTTCGCGAACGCCTCCGCCACCGGCGCCGGCCCCAGCGCGTCCACGCGCTGAAAGGGGATGCCGCGGTGCGCCACGGGGCCGCCGCGGATGGCCTTCCACGAGATGGCGGCGGTGGGCTTGATCTCCTTGACCGCGGGGGCGCCCGGAGTGCGCGCCATCAGGTACAGCAGCAGCGTCTGCGCGCCCGCCACGGACGACTTGGCCAGCAGCTGGCGCGAGGGCCGGTCCTCGGAGTGCGTGAAGGGGATGTTGAGCCCCATCCCGCCCGTCCCCGCCGTCCCCACCTTCAGGTACACCCGCGTGCCGACGCTCATCATGGCGTTCATCGCCACCCAGGTGTGGTGGATGAGCGACGGCAGGGGCAGGCCGATCAGGTGCTTCTCGATGGCCTCCAGCTCCACGGGCGCCCGGCGCGCGGCCTCGCGCAGGCCGGCGGCGCTCTTGAAGACGTTCTGGTAGGCGAACGCCGTGGCCGTGTTCACGCAGTCCACCACGATCTGGGGGCGGTGGCGCAGGATCATCTCGCCCAGCGCGTCGCGCTGCACCGCCTCGTCGCCCAGCGGGCCGAACAGCGCGTCCAGCATCATCCCGCGCGCGCCGGGGTCGTCCAGGACGGTGTCGCGGCTGGCGTGCTTGATGGCGGCGGGGGTGAACAGGTTCCCCCATTCCGACGCCAGCTCCGTGTCGCCGGCCAGCGGGCGCAGCGTGTCGATCCCCTCCTGCACCTCCGCCTCGGTGAGGGCGGTGATGACCAGGCGCGCGGGCTCGAGCTGCAGCACCTCGCGCGCGATCGCCATCCCCACCAGCCCGGAGCCGCCCAGGATCATCACCCTGGAACCCTGTATGTCCATGCCTTGGCGTGATTATGTCAAGAGATATGACTGAGGGCCCTCACCCCCGGCCCCCTGCTCGCTCGTTCCTCGCGGAGAGGGGGAGAACGGCACCGGCCAACAGCGTCGCGCTTCGCGCGGACCCCTCACCCCCGGCCCCTCTCCCGCAAACTGCGCGGGAGAGGGGAGAACGACGTCTCGGGTGCCGCAGCCGGCATCGTGCCGCACGCAAGGCCCCCCATCCCCGGCCCTTCCCCCACAAACTGCGTGGGGGAAGGGAGAACCCCCTCTCACGCGACAAACTGTCATTCCGAAGGAGGCGCCACTCTTCACTCGCCCATGGCACAATGCCAGGGCGCCGACTGAGGAATCCACTCGCCAAACCTGGTAGCTCGATCCGCGCCCTGAACTCGCCCGTGCAGTCCGCGGAGGCGGACTTCGTGCTTTTCCAGCAGCGGTTTCAACCGCCGGGCGCGGAGCCGGCGCGTGGCTGGATCGCGATCAACCCCGATCCGATGACGTGCGCCTACCCCCTGCGTCCCCCGCCGCCCCGCCTTCCACCTCCACCTCGGGGTCGCCCGCCACCACCGCCCCGTCCACCACCGGGCCGCCCACCCGGCCGGCCTCCTCCGGATCGTCCGCCGCCCGCCCGTCCGCCGCCACCCCCCGAACGTTCGCCGCCTGAACGGCCGCCTCCCGAACGTGCCCCTCCGGACCTGCCACCACCCCTCGCTCCGCCTCTATCCCCACCGGGCCTCGCGCCGCGACCACCGGCGGCGCCGCCCGTCCGCGGGCGCCGCGGGGCGGTGGACCACTCGTCCAGCTCATCCACGTCATCCGCGGGGCGAGCGGGGGGCGTGGAACCCGGCCTCACGCCACGCGACCCGCCGCCGCGCTCCTCGCCACCGAACCGCCCTCGTGGCGGCCCAGGACGATCTTCGCGGCCGTGCGGGCGCCCGCGCGGCCCGCCGTCGCGGTCCTCGCGATCGAAGCCGCCGCGGCTGCCTCCCGCGCGTCCACCCCACGCCGCGCCTCCAGCGCGAGGCCGCGCGGGACGATCCTCCCGATCCTCCCACTCGCTCTGCCCCGCCCGGCCGCCCCGGCTGCCTCCCGCGCGTCCGCCGCGCACCGCGCCTCCAGCGCGAGGCGGCACGGGACGATCCTCGCGATCCTCCCACTCGCTCTGCCCCGCCCGGCCGCCGCGACTACCTCCCGCGCGTCCGCCGCGCGCCGCGCCGCCGGCACGAGGCCGCGCGGGACGATCCTCGCGATCCTCCCACTCGCTCTGCCCCGCCCTGCCGCCGCGGCTACCTCCCGCGCGTCCGCCGCGCACCGCGCCACCAGCGCGAGGCCGTGCCGGACGATCCTCACGATCCTCCCACTCGCTCTGCCCCGCCCGGCCGCCGCGGCTGCCTCCCGCCCGTCCACCCCGCGCCGCACCGCCGGCACCAGGCCGCGCGGGACGATCACCCTGCCGGCCGCGCGACACGGGAGCCGGATCGTCTTCCCACCCCGTGGACTCCCGGCCGCGATCCTCCGCGTCCGGACGGGGACGCTTCGGAGGCACGTACAGGTCCGCGGGGCGGCCGCGCTGCTCCTGGCCGGGCCGCCGCTTCTTCTCGCCCTTCGCCTCCGCGGCCCGTGCCCGCGGGTCTGCCTTCGTACCCGCGCGCGCACCGGTGCGCTTGGGCGTCGCGTCGCCGTCGGCGAAGCGGGTGGGGGCGGGCCTGGCGCCGGAACGCGCGGGCTTGCGAGGCTCGGCGTCTGCGGCCTTGCCGCGGGGGCGGTCCTCGCCGTCGGCCCCGGCGGGGCGGGCGCGGGGCTCCGGCTTTCCCTTCCCCGCCTTGCTCTTCGGCTTTTCCACGTCGTAGGCATGGTGGGTGTCGCGCGCCTTCTCCCGCGTGCGCGGCGTGCGGACGTGCGACAGTTCCTCGGGAGCAACGATGCGGTACTTGCCTTTCGGCAGCTCGCCCAGCTCGATGGGGCCGAAGCGGCGGCGCACCAGGCTCGTCACCTCGTGCCCCAGCGCCGTCATCATCCGCCGGACCTCCCGCTTCTTCCCCTCGCGCAGCACCAGCTTGAGCCGCGACAGGCCGTTCCCCGCCGGCCCCATCAGCTTCGCAGACTCCGCCTGGGCCACGCCGTCCTCCAGCTCCACCCCCTCCACCAGCTGCCGGAGCGCCGCGTCCGCCGGCTTTCCCGTCACGATCACGTCGTACTCCTTCGTGATCCCGTGCGACGGGTGCAGAAAGCGGTTGGCCAGCTCGCCGTCGTTGGTCAGCAGCAGCAGCCCCTCGCTGTCGCGGTCCAGCCGCCCGACGTGAAAGAGGCCGTGGTACTTCTCCGGCAGCAGGTCGTAGACGGTGCGGCGGCCGTAGGGGTCGATGCGCGTCGTCACGTACCCCTTGGGCTTGTGCAGCGCCAGCCACATCGTCGGCGCCACCCGGATCTCCTCGCCGTCCACCTCCACGCGGTCCACGCCGGGAACCACCGTCAGCCCCATGGCCGTGACGGTCTCGCCGTTCACCTCCACGCGGCCGTGGGAGATCATCTCCTCCGCCGCGCGCCGCGAGGCCACCCCGGAGCGCGCCAGGAAGGCCTGCAGCCGCACCGGCTCGCCGCGCTTAAGAAACCCCTGCCGCTTCGACATCTGCCTCGTTCCGTTCCTCGCGCCGCGCCAGCACCACCGGCAGCTCCTCGCTGCGCGGCAGGTCGTCCAGGCCGCGGAAGCCAAAATGCTGCAGAAAGAAGGGCGTGGTGCCGTACAGCAGCGGCCGCCCCAGCCCCTCGCCCCGTCCCACCACCTCGATCAGCCCGCGCTCCTGGAGCGTCTTGAGCACGCCGCCCGCCCCCACCCCGCGAATGTCCTCCACCTCCGCCCGCCCCACCGGCTGCCGGTAGGCGATGATGGCCAGCGTCTCCAGCGCCGGGCCGCTGATGCGGTGCGCCGTGGGCACCGAGTCGAAGCGCTCCAGCACCGGCGCGAACTCCGGCCGCGTCAGCAGCTGGTATCCGCCGCCCACCTCGTAGATGGTGAAGGCGCGCGCCTCGCGGTCGTACTCCGCCCGCAGCTCCGCGATGGCCGCCTCCACCCGCTCCTCGTCCAGCCCCTCGTCCGCGCGGGCCAGGTCCGCCGGCGCCAGCGGGCTCTCGCTGGCGAAGAGCAGCGCCTCGATCACCCGGCTGGCGCGGATCACGCCGCCTCCTTCTGCTCGCGCGAGCGGTAGATCCACAGCTGGGCGAAGGGCGTGGACTGCCGCACCCGCACCATGCTGCGCTTGGCCAGCTCCAGCGCGGCCAGCAGCACCGCCACCGCGTGGTTGCGCGTGCCCCACGGCGCCACCAGCTGCGCGTACTCCACCCGCCGCGACTGGTCCAGCGCCGTCATGATCTCGTGGATCTTGTCTTCGACCTTGATCTCCCGCCCGCGCACGTGGTGGATGGTCTCCGGCGCGTTCAGCCGCTCGACGAGCGCCGCCAGCGCCGCCTCCACCTCGTCCCACGTCGTTTCCAGCGGCAGGTCGGCCAGGCTGGGCGCGGGGCGCGCCTCCACGAAGCCGCGGCCGTAGAGCCGGGACCGCTCGCGCTCGGCGCGCTCCAGCAGCCGGGCCGCCTCGCGAAAGTGCTCGTACTCCAGCAGGCGGCGCACCAGGTCGGCGCGCGGGTCCTCCGCCTCGTCGTCGTCGCCGCGGCGGGGAAAGAGCATCTGGGCCTTGATGCGCACCAGCGTGGCCGCCATCTCCAGGAACTCCCCCGCCCGCTCCAGCTCCAGCCGCTGCAGGTCGCGGATCGCCGCCAGGAACTGCTGCGTGATCCGCGCGATGGGGATGTCGAAGATGTCGATGTCCTGGTTGCGGATCAGGTGCAGCAGCAGGTCCAGCGGCCCGTGAAAGCGATCCAGGTCGATGTCGAACGGATCTTCCCGGGCCGCCGCGGCGTCCATCAGAACCGTACTCCGGAGGGTGCCAGCAGGAGGTTGGTGATGCCGCGGATGACCGGCCCCATGAACCGCAGCGCGTTGGTCAGCACCAGCGCCCAGAGGATGAAGAAGCCGTACGGGTACAGCTTGCGGTACTCCGCGCCCAGGTGCGGGGGCAGCAGGTGGTAGAAGACGTGCGAGCCGTCCAGCGGGGGGATGGGCAGCAGGTTGAAGATGATGAGCCCGATGTTCCCCACCACGCCGTACAGGCACATGGTGAAGAAGATGGTGAGGAACTCCGGCAGCCCCCCCGCGCTGCGCGCGTACAGCGCCATGAGCAGGCACAGCACGGCGAAGCCGATGGCCAGCAGCGCGTTCATGCACACCCCGGCGATGGAGACCAGGATGTCGCCGCGCTTGTAGTTGCGGTACTTGCGGGGGTTGGTGGGCACAGGCTTGGCCCACCCCAGCAGCGGCGCGCCCGTCATCATGGCGATCGCGGGAAAGAGCAGCGTGCCGATGGGGTCCACGTGGGCGGCCGGGTTCATGGTGACCCGGCCCAGCATGTACGCGGTGTCGTCTCCCTGCTTGAGCGCCACCCACGCGTGGCCCCACTCGTGGGCCGTCAGCGAAAGCAGCAGAATGGGGAGGGCGAGAAGCAGGGTGGTGATGTCGAAGTTCATGGAGCGGCAACCTAAACCGCGCCCCTGGCCCTGTCAAAACGGAGGCCGCGTGGGGTTGACAGGTGGGCCGGATGCGGGTAGGTTTCGGCTTCCTGTTTTTTGGAAGCGAACCGCAAAGCGGCGCCCGCGGGCGCCGATCCAGTTGGAGAGA
>DASTNU010000057.1:0-5886 GCA_035720605.1 Longimicrobium sp.
TCCGCCGCCCTGCCGCCGGAAGGCGCGCGGGTGCTGGAGGAGTACGCCACGGAAGAGATGAAGCGCTTTCTCTCCGTCGCCGCGCAGCTGCGCACGGCCGGCGCCGAACTGGCGCGCCGGGGATGGACCGGCGTGGTGCTCAAGGGCGGCACCGCCGCGGCGGACGGCGGCGAGCCGCTGGACGTGGTGGACCTGGACCTGCTGCTGGAGCGACGCCACGCCGACGAGTTCGCCGCGTTCCTGGACGGCGAGCTGGGCGCGCGCGTAGGGGGCGGCGACCCGGGCGAGACGCTCACCGGCGGCTGGCAGCTCGCTTCCCGGCGCGTCCCGGGCGAGGTGGAGGTGGAGGTGCATTACACGGTGCCGCACCTGGGGGCCGATCTCTCGCCGTGGGACGGCGTCCGCCCCACCCGCGTCCCCGGCATCCACCGGCTGGCGGACGCCATGCACCTGTGGCACCTGCTGATGCACTCCGTGGTGCACCACCTGGAGCGCCGCGGGCAGCTGCGCGAGCTGGTGCTGCTCTGCGCGGCGATGGCGGCGTGCCCGCCGGAGGCGCTCGGCGAGGTGCGGCGGCGGGTGGACGGGCACCCCGCACGGGACGCGCTCCGTGCCGCGTGGGAGATGGCGGAGGCGCTGGGGAGCGGCCGCGCCCCCGCCGACGGCTTTCGCGCGATGGCGGCCACGCGGGTGGCGATGGTGGCCGGGGCGGGAGAGCGGCTGCCGGAATGGCTGAGGATGCACGCCTTCTTTCCCTCCGCGTTCGCCCTGGCCGCCGGCGGCCGCGAGTACCGCCGGCTCTGGCGGGGCACCCGCGCCAGCGTGCTTCCGGACGGCGGCTACCGCGGGGACGCCTGGCTGGACCGCCGGCTCCCCGCCGCGGCGTGGGCCGCGCGGGTGGCGGTGCGCGGCGCGCGGATGGCCGCCGCCTTTCCCCCCGCCTGGCGCCTGCACCGGCAGCTCCGCGCATTGAGTGCGTGAGTGCGTGAGTGCGTGAGTGGGGAAGAGCGAAAGGAGGCCCGGTACCGTGCCGGGCCTTCGCGCGTTCTGGGCGGGTGCGAAGCATACACCCCCTCCCGCGCCGTATGCGGGAGGGGGTGGACGAGCCTCGGCGAGTCCGGGGGCGGGCCGCCGCCGGGTTGCCGCGAGTGGGGGGAAGGCCTATCTTCCCACGTTTTTCGCGCCCCCGGAACGCCCGCACGCTCTCCGCCCGAAAGGACGATGACGCAGGAGCCCGCAGTCGATCAGCTCATCGCGCGCGGCAAGGAGGCGCTGGCGCGCAACCAGTACCTGGCCGCGCTGGACGACCTGCAGGCCGCCGCCGCGCGCCGCCCGGAGTTCGCCGACGTGCAGAACCTCACCGGCGTGTGCCTGTCCATGCTGGGCCGGCCGGACGAGGCGCTGGAGGCGTTCACCCGGGCCACGGAACTGAACCCCGGCTACGTGGAGGCGCACCTGAACCGCGCCATCACCCTCAACGACCTGGGCCGGCTGGACGAGGCGCGCGACTCCTTTCGCCGCGCGGCCGAGGCGGACGAGGAGAAGGTGCAGGGCGGGCGCTTTTCCAGCGCCGCGGCCGCGCGGCTGGCCAACCTGCACCGCGAGCTGGCCGACGCGTACGAGCAGGCCGGCGCCATGGAGGAGGCGGTGGAGCAGTACCGCCGCGCCGTGGAGCTGCGCCCGCAGTTCCTGGACATCCGCACCCGCCTGGGCCGCGTCCTGATCGAGCTGGGCCGGCCGGACGAGGGGCGCGACGAGCTGCAGGCCGTGCTGGACTTCAACCCCGCCTTCGTGCAGGCGCGCGCCAACCTGGGGCTGGCCCTGTACCGCGCCGGCGACCTGGACGGGGCAGAGGCGGAGTGGCGCCGCTGCCTGGCCCAGCAGCCCGGCAGCGCCCAGGTCTCCGCCTACCTGGGGATGCTGGAGCGCCGCCGCGGCGAGGGCGCCCCGGCCTGACACCCGCAGGATCGAGTGCCCAGGTTCAACGGTCAAGGAACCGGCCTGGGCACTCGATCCTGGGCACTTGATCCTTTCGTTTTTTCAAGGACGAACCTGCGGGCCGCCCGCGGGTACATGCAGCCCATGACTCATTCCAGACCTTTTCGCAGGGCCGCGATCGCCCTCCTGACCGCCGCGGCCCTCCCGGGCTGTGTCATCTTCCGCACCCCCGCGCCGCTGACCATCGAGTCCGCGTACGCGCAGGGGATGGAAGCCTACAACGCCGGACGCTGGCGCCGCGCGGCGGAGCTGCTGGGGCAGTTCGTCCCCAACGCGTCGGCGGACCCGCGGCTCAAGGGCGCGCTGGTGGCGCTGGCCCGCGCGCACATGGAAACGCGCGAGTACGTGAGCGCCACCGCCGACTACCTGCGCGTGGCCACCGAGTTTCCCCGCGACCCCGAGGCCCAGGACGCGCGCTTCGGGCTGTGCGACGCCTACCACCGCCTTTCCCCGCGGCCGCAGCTGGACCAGGAGTACACCACCGCGGCCATCACGTACTGCGAGTCGTTCGCCTCCATCTATCCCGGCACCCCGCAGGCCCAGCAGGCGCAGCAGTGGGTGACGGAGATGCGTGCCAAGCTGGCGGAGAAGGAGTACGAGAACGGCTTCTTCTACTTCCGCCGCGGGCTGTTCGACGCCGCCGTCATCTCGTTCAACAACGTGCTGGCCAACTTCCCCGAAACCCAGTGGGCGCCCACCGCGCTGCTGAGGCTGGTGGAGTCGTACGGCCGCATGGGGTACCGCGAGGAGCAGGCCGCCGCCCGCGAGCGGCTGCTGCGCGAGTTTGCGCAGAGCCCCGAGGCCCGCACTCTGGCAGCCGCCCCGGCCGATTCGGCAGGGCGCTGACGGCCCGGACCGTGCGGCTGGGCGTCTACGGCGGCACGTTCGACCCGCCGCACCTGGGACACCTGGCGGCGGCCTCCGACGCCTGCGACGCGCTGCGGCTGGACCGGCTGCTCTGGATCCCCGCCGCCGTGCACCCGCTCAAGCTGGGCCGGGTGCGCACCTCGCCGGAGCTGCGGATGGAGATGGTGCGGGCCGCCATCGCCGGCGACCCGCGCTTCGCGGCCGACGACCTGGAGCTGCGGCGCACCGGGCCCTCGTACACCGTCGACACCCTGCGGGAGCTGCGGGAACGGCACCCGGGGGCGGAGATCTTCTTCCTCACCGGCGCCGACAACCTGGCCGAGCTGCCGCGCTGGCGCGAGCCGGACGAGATCGCCCGCATCGCCACGCTGGCGGTGCTGTCGCGCGAGGGCGAGACGCTGCCGGAGGATTCGCCCTGGCCCGGCGTGCACGTGCCGGTGACGCGGGTGGACGTGTCCTCCACCGGGGTGCGCCGCCGCGTGGCGGAGGGCCGGACGATACGATACCTGGTTCCCGAGGCCGTGCGCTCCGTCATCGAGCGCGAGCGGCTGTATCGGGACCATTCACGTTGATAGGAAAGACAGGCAGATGCTGACGTCCCTCGTCAAGGCCGTGTTCGGCACGCGACACCAGCGCGAGCTCAAGCGGCTGCAGCCCATGGTCGACGAGATCAACCGCGAGTTCGACCGCCTGAAATCGTTCTCCGACGAGGAGCTGCGGGCGCAGACGGAGAAGTTCCGCGCCACCGTGCGCGAGGCCACCGCCGAAGCCGAGGCGGAGCTGGCCGACCTGCGCGCCCGCCGCCGCGTGAGCGAGGACGCCGCCGAGCGCGACGCGCTGTCGCAGCAGATCGGCGCCGCCGAGCGGCGGGTGAAGGGGGCGCTGGAGGAGGCGCTGGACGACATCCTTCCCGAGGCGTTCGCCACCGTGAAGGCCGCGGCGCACCGGCTGATGAGCACCGAGGTGCAGGTGACGGGGCAGACCCTGGTCTGGGACATGGTGCACTACGACGTGCAGCTCATCGGCGGCATCGTCCTGCACCAGGGCAAGGTGGCGGAGATGGCCACGGGCGAAGGAAAGACGCTCGTGGCCACCCTGCCGCTGTACCTGAACGCGCTGGCCGGGCGGGGCGCGCACCTGGTGACCGTCAACTCGTACCTGGCGCAGCGCGACAGCGAGTGGATGGGCCACCTGTACCGCTTCCTGGGGCTCACCGTGGGGTGCATCGACCTGCACGAGCCCAACACCCCCGAGCGCCGCGCCGCCTACGGCGCCGACATCACCTACGGCACCAACAACGAGTTCGGCTTCGACTACCTGCGCGACAACATGGTGCACCAGCTGGAGCACCGGGTGCAGCGCGGGCACCACTACGCTATCGTCGACGAGGTGGACAGCGTCCTCATCGACGAGGCGCGCACGCCGCTCATCATCAGCGGCCCGGTGGGGACGGAGACCAACGCGGCCTACGCGCGCTACAACCCGTCGGTGGCCGACCTGGCCCGCCGGCAGACGCGCATGGTGAACGACCTGCTGGCGCAGGCGGAGAAGGACCTGGAGGGGAACGACAGCTACGGGGCGGGGGAAAAGCTGTTCCTGGCCCGGCGCGGCAGCCCGCGCAACAAGAAGCTGCTCAAGATGCTGGCCGACGACCCGGGGCTGGTGAAGGTCATCGGCAAGGTGGAGCGCGACTACATGATGGAGAAGAAGGTCCACGAGCTGGTGGAGAACCTTCTGTACTCCATGGACGAGAAGGGGCACTCCATCCACCTGACCGACCAGGGGCTGGACGTGCTGGCGCCCGACGACCACGACGCGTTCACCGTTCCCGACATCTCCGAGGCGGTGCACCGGGTGGAGGAGGACCACACCCTCTCGGTGGACGAGAAGCGCGAGCGCAAGGAGGCGCTGGAGCACGAGTACGCGGAGAAGAGCGAGAAGATCCACGTCATCCACCAGCTGCTCAAGGCGTACACGCTCTTCAACCGCGACGAGCAGTACGTCATCCAGGACGGCGAGGTGATGATCGTGGACGAGTTCACCGGCCGGATGATGCCCGGCCGGCGCTGGTCCGACGGCCTGCACCAGGCGGTGGAGGCCAAGGAGGGGGTGGCGGTGCGCGCCGAGACGCAGACGCTTGCGACCATCACCATCCAGAACTACTTCCGGATGTACGACAAGCTGGCCGGGATGACGGGGACCGCCGAGACGGAGGAGGGCGAGTTCCACCAGATCTACCGGCTGGACGTGATGGTGATCCCCACCAACCGCCCGGTGACCCGGCAGGACCGGCACGACCTGGTCTACAAGACCAAGCGCGAGAAGCTGAACGCCATCATCGACGAGATCCGGCGGCTGCACGCCATGGAGCTGCCGGTGCTGGTGGGCACGGTGAGCGTGGACGTGTCGGAGACGCTATCGCGCATGCTGAAGCGCGCGGGGGTGCCGCACCAGGTGCTGAACGCCAAGTACCACCAGCGCGAGGCGGAGATCGTGCGGCTGGCGGGGCAGGCGGGGGCGGTGACCATCGCCACCAACATGGCCGGCCGCGGCACGGACATCAAGCTGGGCGCGGGGGTCACCGAGCCGCGCACCATCGCCTGGCTCAAGGCGCGCGGGGCAGACCTCAAGGCGCTCAGCACCTCGCCGGACCCCGAGGCGGTGGTGGACCTGACCACCCAGCCCGACACGTACCTGGTGGAGACGGGCGGGCTGCACATCGTGGGCAGCGAGCGGCACGAGTCGCGGCGCATCGACCGGCAGCTGCGCGGCCGCGCCGGCCGCCAGGGCGACCCCGGGGCCTCGCAGTTCTTCCTGTCGCTGGAAGACGACCTGATGCGGCTCTTCGGCAGCGACCGCATCGCGGCCATCATGGACCGCCTGGGCGCCGAGGAGGGAGAGGTGATCACGCACCCGTGGATCACCAACTCCATCGGGGGCGCGCAGAAGCGGGTGGAGATGCAGAACTTCGAGGCGCGCAAGCGGCTGCTGGACTACGACGACGTGATGAACCAGCAGCGC
>DASTNU010000058.1:0-2625 GCA_035720605.1 Longimicrobium sp.
CGCGTGCGCCGCGCGGGCGAGGCGTTCGCGGGCCAGGCCGGCGCCCGCGGCGAGTACCGCGGCCTGCGCCCGTACCGCCCGGGCGACGACCCGCGCGACGTGCACTGGCGGACGACCGCGCGCGTGGGCCAGCCCGTGGTCAAGGAGTACGAGCGCGACCGCTCCCGCGCGCTCTGGCTGTGCCTGGACCTGCGGGCGGCGGAGGGGGAGATGGCGGAGGCGGCGGTGGAGATCGCCGCCGCGCTGGCCGCCGCCGCCCTGCGCCGCGGCGACGCCTTCGGCCTGGCGATGCAGGAGGCGCGGCTGAAGCCGGGCACCGGCGGCGCGCAGCTGGAGCGGGTGCTGGACGCGCTGGCCCGCGCCCGCTTTCGCGCCGACGCGCCGCGGCTGGAGTCGCCCGCGCCCGCCGCGGAGTGCGTGCTGGTAACGGCGGGCGCCCCCGGCCCCGGCTGGGGCGACGTGTTCACCGCGGCCGCGGGGGGACGATGAGCATCGCCCTGCTGCACCGCCGCCTGACGGCTGCCATGTCGCTGGCCGCGCTGCTGGCGTTCATGGCCGGCGCGGGCGCCTCTCCCTGGGCGCTGGTGGCGGCTTCGGCGCTGGCCATCGCCACGCTGCGCCTGCCGTCCCCGGAGTGGAGCGCGTGGATCGAGCGCGGCATCCGCGTCGTCATCGTCGCCCTGTGCGGGTGGATGCTGTACGTGGCGTTCGTGCTGGGGCAGGACTTCATGCCCGCGGTGATGGCGATGCTCCTCTTCCTCCTGGGCGGAGAGAGCCTGCGCCCCGTGGACGCCAGGAACGACACGCGCCTCTACCTCCTTTCCTTCTCCCTCCTGCTCGCCTCGACGGCGTACTACCCGGGGCTGGGCTTCGGGGCGGCGTTCGTCGCCTTCGTGGTCCTTTCCACGCTGGCGCTCACGGTGGGCTACCTGCGCCGCCAGTCGGAGCGGTTCGGCATCCCCGGCGTGCGGCTGGGGCGGCGGATGATGGCCGCGGTGGCCGCCCTCTCCGTGGTGACGCTGCTGGTGAGCGTGGCCCTCTTCCTCATCTTTCCCCGCCTGCCGCGGCAGTGGAACGTGCAGGGGCGGCGCGGCGGCGGGGACATGATGGCGGGCTTCAGCAACGAGGTGCGGCTGGGGCAGCACGGCGGGCGCATCGTCAACAACCCCCAGGTGGCGTTCCGGGTGGAGTTCCTGGACGGCGTCCCCGCGCAGACCGGCGGCCTGTACTGGCGCGGCCGCTCGTTCGACCGCTTCGACGGCGTGGTCTGGTCGCGCACGCGCGGGCTGATGGGGCCCAGCTACGTCCCCGCCTTCTACGGACGCCGCTGGGGCGGGCCGTTCCGGCGGATGCGCATCTTCGGCGGGCCGCCGGACGCCAACGTCCTCTTCGGCAGCCACCCCATCCTGAACATCCAGGCGCGCTCCGCCATCCGCGTCTTCCAGGACTACACGGGCGACATGCGCTTCGCGGGGTCGGACGCCCCGGTCTACACCGTCACCTCCGGAGGCCCGCGCCCCCCCGAGCGCGCCCTTCAGGCCAGCGACGGGCCGGACGGCCGCGCGGCGGATCCGTACCTGCAGCTGCCGGAAGACCTGGATCCGCGCGTGGGCCGGCTGGCGGATTCGCTCGTCGCCGGCGCGGCGACGCGGGTGGACCGGGTGCGGGCGGTCGAGCGGTACCTGAGCGAGGAGCTGGCGTACACGCTGGAGCTGCCGGAGACGCGCGGGGACGCCACCATCGAGGGCTTTCTCTTCCGCCGCCGCGCGGGGCACTGCGAGTACTTCAGCTCGGCGATGGTGATGCTGCTGCGCTCCGCCGGCATCCCGTCGCGCAACGTGACCGGCTTTCTGGGCGGGGAGTGGAATGCCTTCGGCGATTACCTGGCGGTGACGGGGAACGATGCCCACTCCTGGGTGGAGGTGTGGTTCGCGGAGCTGGGCTGGGTGCCGTTCGATCCCACGCCCTCCGCGCGGAACGCGCTGGTGGCGGAGGGGGCGGACGGGGGATGGTGGTCGGCGGCGCTCTGGTTCGACGGGCTGGAGTACCGCTGGTACAAGTGGGTGATCGACTACGACCTGGAGAAGCAGCTGGGGCTGTTCATCCGCGTGAGCGACCTGTTCTCGCGCGACGGGCGGCGCGGGGTGGAGGGCGGTGGCGCCGGGGTAGGGGGCGCGTCGCGCGGCGTGGCGGTGGTGATCGCGCTGGGGGTGGCGGCGGCGTTGCTGTGGTCCTTTCGCCGCCGGCGCCGGGCGCCCGTGACGGAGGAGACGCGCGCGTACCTCGCGCTGCGGCGCGCGTACGCTCGCGTGGATGCGGGCGGGAACGGCGGTCCGCTGGAGTTCGCGGAGCGGGTGGTGGCGCAGGACGCGCCGGGCGCCGCGCCCGCCGCCGCGCTGGTGCGCCTGTACGTCCGCGCCCGCTTCGGCGGCGAGGAGATCGGCGACGTGGGCCGCGCGCGCATGCGGCAGGCGCTGGAAGAGGCGCGCGCCGCCCTGCGCGCGGCGGGGCGCCGGCGGGCGTAGGGCCGGAGCGCCGGCCCCCTCCCCTCGCAAGCTGCGCGAGGAGAGGGGGGAGTGATCCGGCCGCGGGGGAGGTATCCCGCCGCGCCCCCTCCGGGCTCGC
>DASTNU010000059.1:0-2921 GCA_035720605.1 Longimicrobium sp.
CGGGAAACCGCCGTCACACCGGTGCAGCCGCCCCCGGGGCTGGACGCCGACCAGCTTCGCTTTCACCTGGCCGCGGTGGAGTCGGTGTCGCGCACACTGGCCGTTGTCCGTGACTCCGAAGAGATGGAGCGGCTGGTACTGGATGCCATCAGCGAAACATTCTTCGCCTGGTGGGCGGCGCTGTACCATACCGACGGCGACCAGTACACCTGCCGTGCCGTACGCTCCCTGCGTGGCGAGTCGGTGGCCTACGCAATCCCGGCGCGGGTAGTGCGCGGGATGGGACTGCAGAACCAGGTGCCCATGGTCCCTTCCGACGACGCGGAGATCCGCGACCACATCCCCGCCGAGCTTGCGGTGGTGGCGGGGCTGGATTTTGGCGAGGGCGAGGCGGGCCTGCTCATCCTGGGACGGCGGATGACGGGGCAGCCGTACGAAGAGCATGATCTGGCGCTGCTCCAGTCGCTGATGGAAATCTCCGCGATCGCCCTGCGGAACGCCGAGCTGCTGGACCGGCTTCGCGTGCAGGCCACGGTGGACCCCCTGACCGGGTGCTACAATCGCCGGGGGCACGACGAGTTCCTGCAGGCGGGGATCACCCGGGCAAACCGCTACGGCCGCCCGTTCTCCCTCGCCGTCATCGAGATCGACCACTTCCATCGCCTTGGAGACGACCTGGGGGACGAGGTGGCCGAGTACGCGCTGCAGCGGGTTGGGCGGGCGCTCCGCCACGCCTTTCGCCACACGGATCGCGCCTGCCGCCACGAAGGAGCGGTTTTCGCGCTCCTGATGGAAGAAACGGCCCGGGACGAAGCGTCGCGGTATGCCGAACGGCTCCGCGTGCTCATCGAGGCCCTGCCTCCGAACGCCGAGGTCCCGCGGCAGCTCACGATCAGCGTGGGACTTGCGGTCGTTCCCGAGGATGGCGAAACCCCCGGCGACCTGTGGACGTCCGCCCGGCGCGCACTGTACCGGGCGCAGGCAAACGGGCGCAATCGGGTGGAGTGGTAGCCGCGGCGAGCCCCGTGAGGCCATCGAGCCTCGAGCAATTCCTCTTGACGATTAACGTTAAAACGAATAAATTCAAGAATCACCATTCACCGGGATTGATGCGATGAGCGACATCGAAGCGACGGCGCGGACGGAGAACGGCGTTGCGCCCGGCGGATACCGCCTGCCGGGTGCGTTGCGGCTGGGGCGGGTGCGGCTGCAGGTGGCGGAGCTGGAGCGCTCGCTGGCGTACTACCAGGACGTCCTGGGGCTGCGCGTGATCGAGCGCACGGCGGACGGCGCCGTCCTCGGCGCGCAGGGGGACGATGCGCCGCTGGTGGTGCTGCACGAGCGCCGCGGGGTCTCGCCGGCGCCGGGACGCGGGCGGCTGGGGCTGTACCACTTCGCCATCCTCCTTCCCGACCGCGCCGCGCTGGGCCGCCTGGTCGCGCACCTGGCGGCGATCGGCGAGCGGGCGGGAGCCAGCGACCACCTGGTGAGCGAGGCGCTGTACCTGAACGACCCCGACGGGCTGGGGATCGAGGTCTACGCGGACCGGCCGCGCTCCGCCTGGCGATACGACGCACAGCGGCAGCTGGCGATGGACACGCGCCCCCTGGACCTGGACGACCTCGTGCGCGCGGCGGGCGGCGAGCGGTGGATGGGGATGCCGGCCGGGACCGTCATGGGCCACGTGCACCTGCACGTCGGGGGCATCGAGCCCGCGACGGCGTTCTACCACGAGGCGCTGGGGCTGGACAAGGTGGTGTGGGGCTACCCCGGCGCGCTCTTCCTTTCCGCCGGCGGATATCACCACCACCTGGGCGTGAACACCTGGGCCGGCCCCGGCGCCGCCCCCGCGGGCGAGAACGACGCGCGGCTGCTGGACTGGGAGATCGTCCTCCCCCGCCCCGCCGACGCGGATGCGGCCGCCCACAGCCTGCAGGCCGCCGGCCACGCTCCGGCGCGCATCGATCGCGGCTGGCTGGCCGCGGACCCGTGGGGCACGAACGTGCGGATCGTCGCCGCCGCGGGCTGAAGCCCGCGGCTATGAATGCCACGAGCCCCGCCCCAGCCGCAGAGCGGCCGTGCGGGGCTTCGCCTTTGTGGGGGGCATCAACCCACCGCCGCCGTCTCCGCCTCCGTGAGCGCGACGCGGTTGCGGCCGCGAGCCTTGGCGGCGTACAGCGCCCGGTCCGCGAGGCGGAAGAGCTCGTCCGCGTCGCGGGCATCCTCCGGCGCCGTGGCGATGCCGATGCTCACCGTGAGCGCGTGCCCGCCCGCGCCGAAGCCGTGGCTCGCGACGCGCTGGCGGATGCGCTCCGCCACCAGCGCGGCCGCCTCCTTGCCCACCCCCACCATCAGCACCGCGAACTCCTCCCCGCCCAGCCGCGCCACCGAGTCGCTGGCCCGCAGCTGCTCGCGCAGCACCCCGGCCAGCTCCACCAGCGCCTCGTCGCCCGCCGGGTGCCCGTGGGAATCGTTGTAGGACTTGAAGTCGTCGCAGTCCAGCACGCCCAGGCTGAAGCTGCCGCCATACCGCCGCACGCGCGCCATCTCCGCGCCGAACACGGCGGCGAACTGCCGGCGGTTGGGCAGCCCGGTCAGCGGGTCCGTGTTCACCAGCCGCGCCAGGTCCGCGCGGGCGGAGGCCAGCGCCAACCGCTGGTGGCGAATGCGCCCCAGCACCACGCACCCGAAGAGCGAGGTCGTAAAGAAGACGAGCGCCAGGACGAGCTCCACGCCCATCCGCACGCCGCGGGGCCCCGCCAGGGCGACGGCGGCCAGGTACCCCACCGTCATCAGCGCGCTCATCAGCGCGCCCGTGCCGAAGCCCACGTAGCCGGCCAGGAAGAGGAGCACCACCGGCCACACCACCAGCACCAGCAGCCGCGCTTCCGCGGCGCCCCACGCCAGCTCCGACAGCAGCA
>DASTNU010000060.1:0-6755 GCA_035720605.1 Longimicrobium sp.
ATGGGGACGATCTGTCCGGACGCCTCGGCCATCGCCAGAAAGGCGGAGGGCGCCAGGAGCCCGCGGACGGGGTTGCGCCAGCGCAGCAGCGCCTCGAACCCGGAGATGCGGCCGCTCTGCAGGCAGACGATCGGCTGGTAGTAGAGCGCCAGCTCGCCGTGCTCCACCCCGCGCCGCAGCTCCGCCTCCAGGCGCAGGAGCTCCACCGCGCGCTGGTGCATGGAGGCCTCGAACACCCGGCACACCCCGCGGCCGCGCGCCACCGCCTGGGCCAGCGCGGCGTGCGCGTCGCGCAGCAGGTTCTCCGGCCGCGGGTACCCGGCGTCGGCGACCGCGATCCCTGCGCTGATCGTGGTGAACACGTCGTGCCCGGCCAGCGGGTACGGGCCCGCGAGCGCCTCCTGCAGGCCCTCCGCGGCGTGCATCGCCTCCCCGGCCTCGGCGGCGTCGGAAAGGAGCACGGCGAAGCGGCCGCCGCCCAGCGGGGAGACGGCGTCCTCCGCCCCCAGCGCGAGGGAGAGTCGGTTCCCCACCGCCGCCAGCAGCGCCTCGCTCCAGGGCGGGCCCAGGCCGGCGTCGACCACGTCCAGCTGGTCCACTCCCAGGCAGAGGACGCTGAAGCCGTCCCCGCCGCCGGCGCCCGCGCGGGAGAGCCGCCGCAGCCGCTCCCGCACCCGGGCGAGCAGGGCGGCGGTGCTCTCCCGCGCAGCGTTCCGCCGCGCACCCTCCCCGGCGTGCGGCGCCGCGCCGGGGGCCGCCTCGGCGAGCCGGACCTTCCGGGCCGCGGATTCCGCGGAAACCACCGCAAGGCTCATCGCCGGATCCCCGCGGACGGCGGTCCCACGCGGGTGTGCACGGTGGGGATGACGCTCCTGGCGCGCGTGGCGGCATTCGTCAGGTCCGCGCGCCCCGCGAAGTGGTGGCCGTCGTCCTCCAGGCGATCCGGCAGCCCGTCCGCCACGCGGGCGCGGAAGCGGACCTCCGCGGCCCCGTCGCCGGTGCGGAACGTCACCCGCCGCTCCCGCCGCCCGCCGGTGTCGCGGGCGACGACGGGGATCCCCTCGCGCTCCAGGAAGGCGAGCGCCGCCCGCACGTTGCGCTCGCCCAGGTGGCTCCCGGAGGGGGAGAAGGCGTCGAGCACGCAGGCGCCGCCGTAGACGCGGGCCCGCAGGCGCTCGTGGCGCGCCCCCGCGCCCAGCACCTCCGCCAGCAGCCGCTCCATCGCCGGCCGCGCGAAGCGCGCGCTGGGCCGGGCCCCGTAGGCGTCGGGGAGGAGGAAGTGGTTCATCCCGCCCACCCCGGCGGCCGCGTCGAAAAGGCACACGCTCACGCACGAGCCCAGGGTCGCCGTCACCGTGACCGGCCCGGCGGAGACCACCAGGTCGCCCGGGTACAGGCGGGCGGTGGCGTGGCCGGGCGCGGCGGACCGTTCCGCGGCACCGTGGACGTGTGGGCTCACGACGCTCCCTCCAGCAGGCGCGCCACGCGGATGGCCGGCGCGGCGCGGTCGGTGAGCAGCGCGAACAGCTCCACGTCGAACGGCTCGAAGGCGTGCTTCTGCGGAAGGAAGCTCCACACCACCACCGCCCCCGCCGCCCGGTCGCCCAGCCGCAGCGGGATGCAGGCGACCGGACCGCCGTCCGGGTCGGTGGCGTGCGGCGCGTCGGCCGCCCAGGCGGTGCCGTGCTCCAGCGCGCGCGCCACCGCCCCCGCCGGGGCCAGCCGGGAGAACCGCTGCGCGCGCGGGCCGAACGAGTGCAGCAGCGTCAGGTCGCCGCCGGGTCCGGCCTGGTAGATGCCGAAGTCCTCGGTGCCGGCCAGGTTCACCATCACCTGGGCCAGCGCGCGCAGCGCGGCGGCCTCGTCGGCCGCGTCGTGCAGCATCCCCGCGGCCGCGTACAGCCGGGTGAGGACGGCGTACCGCTCGACCAGCTCCGCGTGCGCCTCGGCCAGGGCGCGGTTGGCCTGCTCGGCCGCGTGCAGCGAGCGGCGCTCGCGCACCAGCTCGGCATGGCACCGGTCCAGCTGGTCGCGCAGGGAGCCGCTCGCGGCGGCGGACGCTCCGGAAGGGGATCGCTTCATCGGCCCGGAAAGCTCCTGCCCCTGGAGAGCAGACCCATGCCGTCGAGGGGCCTGGTGACGCAGTCGCTGCCGCCGCGGTCGAAGCCGCTCTCCCCGGTGGTCGCGGCGTCGTCCACGAGCGGGATCTTGCGGCGCTGCGCGGGCTCGGGTGCCGCGGGCATGGCTGGGCTCATCTCCGGATGCTGCAGGGGTGGCGAAACGGTTCGATCGACGGCTCGTGGAAAGGCCGGATCCGTGCCCCTTTCCCGGCGAGCTCCGCAGAGTCGTTTAAATCGTTGTAATAAAAAAGGATGCGGATGATGCCTCAGTGGGGGCCCGCGGGGCGGTGGGACATTTTGCCCCAGGGATGGGGCGATCTTGCAGGGGCGGAATTGCGGGGACGATGCGAACGGCGCCGATGCTCGGGCATCGGCGCCGTCGTCACGCGCGGGATCTCATCCTCTCCTCTCATCCCGTCACAAAACCGCTTCACATCACGCTCGACGGAGAACAGCCTGCGTTCCGGCGGCTCACTCCGCGGGACCGGCTTCTTCCGCGAGCCACGCCAGGGCCTGCTCCACGTCGGGAAAGACGCGGACGGTGATGCGGGGGTTGTCGCTCAGCGTCTGATACATGCGCGCATAGCCCAGCTGCACGGGATCGCGGACAACCATCGCGTTCCGGATCGGGTTGGGCACCGCGGTCTCCCGGCGCCGCTGGACCAGGCGGGAGATCTCGTCGTAGCCGATGTCGATCCGGTCGACGGCGGTGAGGTCGGTGATCCGGTCCGGCCACACCTGCGCGGCGGCTTCGAGCTCCTCCACCGACATGATGAACCGGTCGAGCTCCTCGACGGTGAGCGCGCCGGCCAGGACACCCCACAGGATGCGGCCGTCGAAGGTAACGGAGACTGGCATGGGCCTGCGGGGTTGGCGGCCCGCGGTCAGCGCGGAACGGAAGGGACTCCCCCCTCCTCGCGGTACGACACCAGCTTGCGGTGCAGCGTGCGGCGGTCGATGCCCAGCACCTCGGCCGCCCGCACCTGGTTTCCTCCCGTGTCTTCCAGCACCTGGAGGATGTGCTCGCGCTCCAGGCGGTCCAGCGTCCAGCGCTCGCGCCGCGCCCGCGAGGCCAGCTCCTGGTCCGGGTCGGCGGCCGCGCCGCGGGGCGGCTCGAAGGGCAGGGTGCCCGCGCCGGCGTGCAGGATGGCGGCGCGCTCCACGTAGTTCTGCAGCTCGCGCACGTTCCCCGGCCACGGGTACGCCATCATCCGCGCCAGCGCCTCGGGGGCCAGCGGCGGCGGCTCCACCCCGTGCTCGCGCGCGACCGTCCGCCGGAAGTGCTCCGCCAGCAGCGGGACGTCGGACGCCCGCTCGCGCAGGGGCGGCACGTGCAGGGGAAAGACGTTCAGCCGGTAGAACAGGTCCTCGCGAAAGCGGCCCTCGGCCACCTCGTCCTCCAGGCGCACGTTGCAGGCGGCCACCAGGCGAAAGTCCACGCTCACCGCCGCCCCGCCCCCCACCCGCTGCACCTTCCGCTCCTGCAGCACCCGCAGGAGCTTGACCTGGATGGCCTGCGAGACGGTGGCGATCTCGTCCAGGAAGAGCGTTCCTCCCGCCGCCTCTTCGAACAGCCCCCGCCGCGCGGCCACTGCGCCGGTAAAGGCGCCCTTCACGTGCCCGAACAGCTCCGACTCCAGCAGCGTCTCGGGAAGGGCGGAGCAGTTGACGGCCACGAAGGGGCGGCGCGCGCGGTCGGAAAGGTCGTGGACGGCGCGCGCCACCAGCTCCTTGCCCGTCCCCGTCTCCCCCGTCACCAGCACGGTGGCGCGGGTGGGCGCCACCCGCTCGATGAGCTCGAACAGGCGCTGCATCGGCGGCGAGCGGCCGATGATGCTGGCCCGCGGGCCCGCGGCGGAGCGGCCGCGCAGCCGCGCCACCTCGCGCCGCAGCTCCGTCTCGCGCAGGGCGCGCTCCACCACCAGCGCCAGCTCGTCCACGTCCACCGGCTTGGACAGGTAGTCGAACGCGCCCAGCCGCAGCGCCTCGACGGCCGACGCGACCGAGCCGTGGCCGGTCATCATCACGAACTGCGCGTCCGTCTGCAGGGTGCGGGCGGCGGAAAGGACGTCCATGCCGCTGATGCCGGGAAGCGCCAGGTCCAGCAGCACCAGGTCGTACAGCTCGCGCTCCAGCCGGCGCAGCGCCTCCTCGCCGGTCCCGGCGGCCTCGACGGCGTGCCCCTCCTCCACCAGCACCTGCACCACCAGGTTGCGGACGATGGCCTGGTCCTCCACCACCAGGACGCGTCCCGCCCGGCCGCTCACCGCACCACCTCCGCCGGCCGGTCCAGCGCTTCGCGCACCCGCCGGGCGAGCGCTTCGGCAGGGGCGGGGCGGCCGGCGGCCCCGGCGCCCGCGGGTGCGGGGAGATGGAGCACGCGCGCCTCCGGGTGCAGCGCGCGGACGCGCCGGGCCAGCTCGGGCCCCGCCGGTCCCGGCAGCGCCCCCCCGGCCAGCAGCAGGTGGATGGCCGCGCCGTGCGATTCCGCCAGCTCCAGCGCCTCGGCCCCGCTCCGCGCCTCCAGCACCCGGTAGCCGGAGAGGCGCAGCGCCTCGCGCGCCGCCGCGCGGGCGCCGTCGTCGTCCTCGGCCAGGAGCACGGTCTCTCCGCCGCGCGGCACCCGGCCGGCGGCGGAAAGCCGGGCCGGGGGTCCGTCCTCCACCTCCTCCTGCACGGCGGGGAGGAAGACGCGGAAGGTGGTCTCCACGCCGGGCGTGCTCTCCACCGTCACCGCGCCCCCGCTCTGCGTCACGATGCCGTAGACGGTGGAGAGCCCCAGCCCCGTCCCTTTTCCCTCTTCCTTGGTGGTGAAGAAGGGCTCGAAGACGTGGGGAAGGGCCGCCGCGTCGATCCCGTACCCGTCGTCCGCGACCGCCAGGAGGGCGTACCGCCCCGGGGGGAGCCCGGAGTCCGTTCCGCCCTCCTCTCCGCCGGCCGGCGCGGCGGCGGTCCGGACGCGGATCGTTCCCCCGCCGGGCATGGCGTCGCGCGCGTTGACCACCAGGTTCATGATAACCTGCTCCAGCTGGCCGGCGTCGGCGCGCACGGCCGGCGTGGCGGGGTCCAGGCGCAGCTCCAGGCGCACGCCGTCACCCAGGACCCCGCGGAGCATCCCGTCCATCCCGCTCACCACCTCGCGCAGGTCCAGCACCCGCGGCTCCATGGCCTGCGTGCGGCTGAAGGCCAGCAGCTGCCTGACCAGCGCCGCCGCGCGGTCGACGCCTTTCCTGATCTCCAGCAGACTCGCGCGGCGGGGGTCGTCCTCACCCGTCCTGCGCAGCAGGAGCTGCACGTGTCCGCCCACCGCCATCAGCACGTTGTTGAAGTCGTGCGCAATGCCCCCCGCCAGGCGGCCCACGGCCTCCATCTTCTGCGAGTGCCGCAGCTGCTCCTCGCTGCGGCGCAGCGCCAGCTCGGCCGCGCGCCGGTCGGTCAGGTCGCGGGTGATGGCGGCGTACCCCACCAGCGTCCCGGACCCGTCGCGCAGCGGGGTGAGCACGGTGTTGGTCCAGTGGCGCGACCCGTCCGCGCGCACGCGCCACCCCTCCACCTCCGCGCTCCCCTCCCGCAGCGCCGTCTCCAGCATCCGCTGCGGCTCCCCCTGCGCCGCCTCCTCGGGGGGGTAGAAGACGGAGACGTGCCGCCCCAGGATCTGCTCGGCGGTGTAGCCGGCGATGCGCTCGGCGCCGGCGTTCCAGCTGACCACGTAGCCGTCGGGGTCCACCGCCACGATGGCGTAGTCGCGCACCGTCTCCACCAGCAGGCGAAAGCGCTCCCGCACGGCGTGGAGCTCGGCTTCCGCCCGGTGGCGCTCGGTCACGTCGGTGACGGCGTCCAGCCCGCCCACCGTCCGGCCCTCCGCGTCGCGGATGGCGGTGCCGATCACCTCCACCCGGCCGGTGCTCCCGTCCTTGCGGGTGATGGGGACCTCCCAGCGGCCGGAGCGGCCCGCCCGGCGGTCCTCCAGGCGCTCGTCCGCGGCGCGCAGCTCGTCCTCCGCAAGCAGGACGTGGCCGGCGCGCCGGCCCACCAGCTCGGCGGGGGGGTAGCCGGTCACCTCCTCGATGCGCTCGGACGCGAAGGTGACGATCCCGTCCAGGTCGGTGAGGAGGACGGCCTCGCTCAGGTTCTCCACCACGGTGCGGAAGCGGGCTTCTTCCTCGCGGAGCTGCGCCTCCGCCTGGGTGCGCTGGCTCACCTCCAGCCGGAGCGACGCCACGGCGTCCTCGAGCGCGGCGGTGCGCTCGCGCACCCGCTCCTCCAGCTCGTCACGGGCGGCGCGCAGCGCCTCTTCCGTGCGCCTGCGCCCCGTGACGTCGCACACCACCACCACGCGGCCCACCGGCTCTCCCGCCGCGCCGGTGAGCGCATGGACGCGCAGCTCCAGGTACCGGCCGGGGGGGCTGGCGCCGTCTTCCACCTCGACGCGCCCGCCGTCGGCGGGAAGCCGGTGAAGGGGGATGGGGAGCACCTCCGCCGCCGGGCGCCCCACCGGGTCTCGCCCGCCCGCCCCCAGCTGCGCGCGTGCCGCCCGGTTCAGGTCCACCAGCCGCTGGTCGGAATCCAGCACGTAGACCGCGTCGCCCAGGCTCTCGATCACCATGTGCCGCGCGACCGGCACCACGTCGAACA
>DASTNU010000061.1:0-2889 GCA_035720605.1 Longimicrobium sp.
GAGTGGACGGCGAGGAGCTCCGCCTCCGTCGCCATCCGCGGCGCCACCACCCGCGCCAGGTCGTCCACCAATCCCAGCGCCTCGATCAGCGAGACGGCGAGCTCCAGGCGCCTGGGGTTGAAGGGATGGTCGGGACGGAACCTGTAGCCGGTGACCGCGGGGTCCCACACCAGCGCGCAGGGAACCCGGCTCACGCGCCGCCCTCCCGCACGCCGTGCTCCAGCGACGGCCACCCCACCCGGAACCTCTCCGCCTGCAGCGCGGCGATCAGGGGCCGGGGGTCGATGGTGCTCACGTGCACGATGGCCACGCGCGGCGCGCCCGGATCGCCCGGCGGCACCATCAGCGAGCAGACGTTCACGCCGTGGTCCTGGCCGATGACGCGCATGGCCCTGGCCAGCTCGCCCGCGCGGTCCGCCAGCGCGATCTCCAGCCGCGACGAGGCGCCGGCGGGGCCCAGGATCTCCACGAAGGCGTCCAGCACGTCGCTCTCGGAAAGGATGCCGAGGACGGCGCCGTGCGCGTCCACCACCGGCAGCGCGCCGATGCGCTGGCGCCGCATGAGCTTGGCCGCGTCTTCCACGGCGTCCAGCGGCCCCACGGTGGCCACGTCCGCCCGCATCACCGCGCCGACGGGGGTGCGCTCCAGGAACTCGATCCGGTCCTCGTCCGTCTGCGTGAGGGGCGAGGGGAGCGCCGTCCGCACGTCGCGGTCCGAAACGATCCCCACCAGCGCCCCGCCGTCCACCACCGGCAGGTGGCGGATGCGGCGCTCGCGGGTAAGGCGCAGGGCCTCCGCGAGGGTGGCGCGGGGGGAGACCACGACGGGGTCGCGGGTCATCCGCTTTTCGACCAGCATGTCTTATCGGAAGATGCGCGGGCGCGGCGGGCCGCCGGGGTGGCGGCGCGCCCGCGGCAACGAATCAGAGATCGATCTTCTGTCCCGGACGGCGGCCGGCGAACCCGCTGCGGGTGCACACCAGCGAGACGGAGCCCGCGGGGTCGATCCAGAGGACGGCGTTCTGGCCGAACACCAGCCCCAGCTCCACCAGCAGGGGGCGAACGTCGCCCAGCAGCAGAAAGCCGGGCTCCTCCCACTCCTCCGCGCCGGGGACGGAGCCGCGGGCCGCGGTGCGGCGAAAGGGCACGCCCAGCGAGCGCACGTGCTTGAGCAGCTCCTGGTCCGCCGCGCGGTTCTCGTCCGGCGTGCGGGCGATGGAGGCGGGGTTGTACGCGGTGACGATCCCCGCGGGGCGCAGCTGCGGGTCGGCGGCGCGGTCCAGCCGCACGTCCAGGAACCCCGCCGTCATCTCCACGGACCATACCGTGTTCCGGTAGGCCTCCAGGAGCTCGGCGTCGCTTACGACCGCGGGCGCGGTTGCGGTAGAAGGGACCACGTCAGGTTCAGTATCTCTGTTCGCGCGAGAGGGCGCCGGACGCGTCGTAGACGCGCAGCACGTTGGCCGTGCCGTCGTAGTCGGCGTCGATGAGCCGGTACGCCAAAGCGCCGTTGCGAAAGACCTCCACCATGTCCGCGCGGCCGTCGCCGTTGCGGTCCGTCCACTCGGCCACGGGGCGGGAGCCGCCCATGAAGCGTACGAAGCGGGGGCGCGAGCCGCCTGCGTCGCGCGACAATCCTTCGCCGTCCGCGCGGATGCCGTCCAGCCCCTCGCCCACGCCGCGGAACCAGCTGCCCAGGCCGCCCCGCCACCCACCGCCCAGCTGGGACGAGGCCGGCATTTCCGGCATTTCCCGAGACGGCGGCGTCCAGTCCTGCTGCTGTGCCCGCAGCCGTACCGCCGTCAGGACCGCAAGGGCCACAACCGCAGCGGCCAGTCCGTACGTGCGTCGCATGGGTCACCTCTGGATCGGGTTCCTGAAGGATACAAGCCTACCCAGCCCTGACGCCAGTGTTCCGTGATTTTGACGCATCAGTGGCGGCTTGTGAGGGGGTGAAAGGGTGAAAGGGTGAGAGGGTGAGAGGGTGACAGGGTGACAGGGTGATGGGTGATGGGTCAAACGGGTGGAGTTGGGCTCCAGCCTCGGCGGTTGATATGACATCGCGGCAAAGACTAGTTTAACGTGATGTCCTGCGCTGACGGCTCCTGCCGCACGCTGTGCCTTGTCGACCGCGGCGAATTCCGGCGAATCCCGCGCAGGTGAAGCCCCGCGAAGTTTGCGGGGCTTTCCGCCGTTCCAGCCGCGGCTTTTAGCCGCCGGGTGAGGGGCCGGACCCGCGCGCCAGAGCGGGCCACCAGGTGCGGACGGTAGATTCCTCGGTCGCGCGCCGGGTGCAGAGGTACACGACGGTTCAGGGTGGCGCTCCCTCGGAACGACACTCCGCGCTACACCGCCGGTGAAGCCCCGCGCAGTTTGCGGGGCTTTCCGCAGTCGTTGCGGCGGGTTCACCCGCTCAGCCGCGGGACCGGCTTCACACACCCCCAAACCTGTAACCCGTTCCGTGCGACCTTCTTTCGCGACCCTTTCGGGCGCAGCGGTGTACTGAGCGGCGAACCAACGGACGACGGGACTCCGCTCGAGGCCCGCCGTCTTCCTTTTGCCGCGAAGAACGAGTCGCGGCTTCCTGCATTGCATACGCATGTCCTTCGACGCACTCGGGCTGCAGCCCGCCCTGCTCCGCGCCGTCACGGAGCTGGGATACGCCCGCCCCACGCCCATCCAGGAGCAGTCCATTCCGCCCGCGCTCACCGGCGCGGACGTGCTGGCCTGCGCCATGACGGGCAGCGGCAAGACGGCCGCCTTTGCGCTTCCCATCCTGCAGCGCCTGGCGGGCAAGCCCCGCGGCACCACCCGCGCGCTGGTGCTCAGCCCTACGCGCGAGCTGGCGGCGCAGATTCACGAGCAGTTCGTCACGCTGGGCCGGCACCT